>CALBRY010000483.1 GCA_937927665.1 uncultured Chloroflexota bacterium | reverse complement strand
CCAACTTTGCTGATTTTGGCGGTGAGTTCGTCGCAGCAGTTCACGTGCAGGTCAGGAAACTCGATAATTTCATCTGCCTCCCCGTCGATGGTCAGGATCAACTGCACATGATCGCGCCCCGAAAATTCGGTCAAATAGCCGTGTAGACGTTTCCAACGGCGGATCTCGCTCTCACTGCGCTGCATACGGATAATCAACGTGCGCGGCGGGGCGACTTCGTCATCCTCCCAATTGAGGTTATCGACTGCCCATTCAGGTGCGTCGGCAGGGGGTTCCCATGGCGCGTTCGCGGGTGGTTCGGGGATTACTGCATCCGGGTGATAACCGTTTCCATTACCGTTACCGTTTGAGTCAGCGCTGTATGCCATACGACGTGGGGCGGGCGATTCTTCCGTTTCGCTCATCCATGCCGGTGTATTCTGCGAGATCGTGATTGGTGCGTCCGCGCTGCCAACATCATTAAATTCTTGATCGACGCGATCAAGGATGATCTGCCAATTTCCACGTGTGCGATCCGCCTTGCCCATGAACAAATAGACTTTGTTCTCTTCGAGCATATCCTGATATTTCGCCCAATTTTTGGGGAAAAGGACTGCTTCAATGCTGCCGTAGCGATCTTCAACCGTGACGATACACATCATCTCTTTTGCCTTGGTGGGCATCTTGCGCAGCCCGGCAACCAGTCCTATCACGCGGACGCCGACATTGTTCCGCGTATCGTCCCAACTTTTGATCTCCTGAGTTGTATCGAAATCGCCGCCGCTGCTCAACCGCTCCCATAAGCGATCGATCGGGTGTTCGCTCACATATATTCCGAGCAGTTCTTTTTCCCAGTCCAACATGGTACGCAGATCGGTCGGTTCAGCTTGCGGCAGATTCTTAAGCAGTTCATCACCTGCCGAGCTTTCGACGGGCGATTCACCGAATAAGCTCGCCTGACCGACTTCACGGGCGCGGTGAAATTCGGTGCTGTAGCTGATCATGCGGTCGAGCGCTTGCAGCAGCGAAAGGCGCGATCCCATGTCGTCAAATGTGCCCACCTTGATCAGACTTTCAAGGGTTCGCTTGCCCACGTGGCGTAAATCGAGCCGTTCGCAGAACTCCTGAAGATTGGCGAATGCGCCGTTTCGCTCACGTTCGTGCAGGATCAAGTTGAGTGCACCCACACCGGCATTCTTGACCGCCGCCATACCGAATCGAATCGCGGGGCTGTCCTGCCCGTCGTATTGAATGTCAAAGTCGAGCGCGCTGTAATTGATATCCGGTCGAAGCAGGGGAATCTGCAAGCGGCGGCACTCATCCAGCAGGATCGTCATTTTGTCCGGCGCGTCAAAATAGACAGTGAGCAGCGCCGCCATATATTCGGCGGGGTAGTGCGCTTTCAGGAATGCGGTTTGAACGGTGATAACGGCGTAGTCCGCCGCGTGCGATTTATTAAAGCCATAATTAGCAAAAAATTCTATATCGTTAAAAATGTTCTCTGCGACTTCGGGTGTGATTGTCGGATCAACTTTCGGTCCGTTTTCAAGAAAGATCGCTTTGTGCTTATGCAGATCGTCTTTCTTCTTCTTGGAGACTGCGCGCCGCATCAAGTCCGCATCACCGAGCGAGTATCCAAACAGATCGCTGGCGATCTGCATGATTTGTTCCTGATACGTGATGATCCCGTAGGTTTCCGCGAGGATCGTCTCCATGCGCGGGTGATGGTAATGGATTTCTTTCGTCCCGTGCATACGGGCGTTAAATTCCGGAATGTAATCCATCGGACCGGGACGGTACAGCGAGATCGCCGCAATGATATGCTCAAACTTTGTGGGGCGCATTTCGCGAAGCATCTGCTGCATACCGGAGCTTTCAACCTGAAATACCCCGACCGTATGACCATGCCCGATCATGACGAATGTTTGACGCAGCATTTCGTCAAGGTGTTCATCTCCGGTTGGTCGATACGGGATGTTATCCATCGAATACAATGCGCCGTGATGCTTCTTGATCAGGTCGCATGCACGCCGCATGATGGTGAGCGTCGATAAGCCGAGAAAGTCAACTTTGAGCAGTCCGATCGACTCGCACGTTTCCATCGGAAACTGTGTTACACGGTCAAGCGAGATACTGCCGCTCCCGCTCTCGCCGTCGATGTCCTCATCGCGGACGGTTTTACTTTCTTTTGTCGGGCGGTGCAGCGGAACATATGCCTCAAGCGGCTTATCCGAGATGATCACCCCGGCGGCATGAGTCGAAGCATGGCGCGCCAAACCTTGCAGTTTTTCGGCGGTTTCCAGCATGACCCGGACGCCCGGATCGGTATCGCGCAGCTTGAGGAGTTCCGGGTTATCGCTGACGTATTCGCTGACCTTTTTCGGCTTTGGTTCGGTGGGGATCAGCTTGGTGACTTCGTTCACGCGGGTGAGGTCGAGATTCAACGCGCGTCCCACGTCGCGGATCGCCTGTTTTGCGCCGAGCGTCCCAAAGGTGATGATCGCCGCGACTTTATCTTCGCCGTACTTGCCGACTGCGTACTGAATCAGTTCGCCGCGTCGGTCGTCGGGGAAATCCATATCAATATCGGGCATCGAGACGCGACCCGGATTCAGGAAGCGTTCAA
>CALBRY010000482.1 GCA_937927665.1 uncultured Chloroflexota bacterium | reverse complement strand
ATCCAACAAATCTTCTTCGCGGTCAAAATCGGCTGTGCCGAGCCAATCGCGCAGCGCGAGTTCGTGCGAATCATGAATGCCGAGCCGACGCTGTTCCGGTGAATCGACCAGAAACAGCCCACCAAATGACCAGAATGCCTGCCCGCCGAGACTCTGTTCCGGTTCTTGATCGAGCAGCAGCACACGCTTGCCCGCGTCCGCGAGTTCAGCGGCGGCGACCAATCCCGCCAGCCCTGCGCCAACGATGATCACATCTGCCATAATTCCCCCTCCTCGAAATTGTGGTGATGACATAAATTGTATGCGGTTTCAGGAACTGAGCGCAGCGGTGTCTGTGGTTCAGATGTTAACAACAAGGACGACACCATGACGGATGAACGGTTGCAAATGTTTGTGGAGCGCTACGAGATGAACAGCGCCCCGTGGGATACCAATATCACGCCGCCGGAGATCGTGGCGATTGCGGCGGAACTCCCCCCCGGCAAGGCGCTTGATCTGGGGTGCGGAACGGGAACGAACGTGCGCTACATGCTCGAAAAAGGATGGGAAGCGGACGGGATCGATTTTGTGCCGCAAGCGATCGAAATGGCGCGGGCGAAGCTGGCGGGGTTTGCACCGGAACGCTACACGGTGCTGTGTCATGATGTCACGCTGCTGGATCAGGCGGCAGGGCTGCGCGCTCCGTTTGATCTCGTGATTGATATTGGATGCGGTCACGGCTTGCCTGTGGAATCGCAGCCGAAATACGCGCATGATATCGCGGCACTGCTCAAAGCGGGCGGGGTGCTGATGCTGTACGCGCATGAGCCGACCGAGACACGCGCTTTCGGGTGGACTCCCGCCGATGTGCAGCGGCTTTTCACGCCGGAGTTTGAACTTGTGCAGCAGGTGTTGAGCATCGATACGACGAACAGTTCTCCTTCGGGGTGGTATCGTCTGGTGAAGAAAGATCAAAGTTAGCACATCACAACACGCGGGTTAACCGGAGTTAATCGAAACCTACGCGGCGCGAAACTTGATTACTTCACGCGGTAAAGTGACTTTGAGCTGATTTCCCCTGTCAAATGTCACTTATCAGGGAAACGACACGCTCCTAAACTGAGCCTAATTGCAAATGATTTGCAGTAAGGCATCAGGTGGAGCGATGACGTTTCTGGAAAAGGCAAGCGACGCGATCCGGGCGGCGGGCGGCAGAATTACCGAACAACGGCAAACGCTGCTTCGCTTGCTTGCGGATATGACGGAGCGCATCGACGCCGAAACGCTGCATTTGCGCGCACAAGAAAATGACCCCCAAATCAACCTGACGACGGTCTACCGCACCTTAGAAACATTGGAAGCGGCAGGGCTGATCCGCGCGCAGTTTGTTTCGCCGGAACACAATCGCAAATATTACACACTGGCACAAGAACCGTATCATTTCACCTGCCGCCGCTGTCATCGTGTGATCGCGTTTTCATCTACGTTGATCGACCTTTTGAAACAAAATCTTGAATTGGATTATCACGTTCAAACGTTCAATGCCTGTGTGTGCGTCGAAGGGTTGTGCCCGGATTGTCTCGCACAGGAATCCAAGGAAACCCACCGTATGCAGACACTTGATCAACTGAAACCGGGAGAAAAAGCGCACGTCAAGCGCATCGGCGGTCAGGGTGCTGTGCGCCGCCGCTTGATGGATATGGGTTTGGTGGGCGGTGTTGAAGTTGAATTGATTAAAGCCGCGCCGATGGGCGATCCGCTCGAATATCGGCTGCGTGGATACAAACTTTCGCTGCGTAAGGCAGAAGCACAAATGGTGGAGATTGACAAATGACCGCGCAACCCTTGAAAACACGTACTTCGCTTCCCCTCACATTGGCTGCTCCCGGCGAAATGGTTGAAGTGGTCGAAATTCGGCTGCACGGCGACGAAAAACAACGGCTGCAAGAACTGGGGCTGACTCCCGGTGCATCCGTTCGCGTGATCAAGTGCGACCCGGTGAACGGCTTAATCATCGCCGTGCGCCATGACGGACGACTGGCGCTCAATCGCGGAATCGCGCACAAGATCGTTGTTTGCATGGAAAGGTAATTCATGACTACCGCACAACCGCTGACAATCGCGCTGGCGGGGAATCCTAACGTCGGCAAGAGCACCCTGTTTAATGCTCTGACGGGCGGACGTCAGCATACGGGCAACTGGCCCGGTAAAACCATCGAGAAAAAAGAAGGCTGGATGACGCTTGACGGTCAAGAAGTCATGATCGTTGATCTTCCCGGCACGTACAGCCTTGCGGCGTATTCTGTTGAGGAGATCGTCACGCGGGATTATCTGCTGCGTGATCACCCATCAACGGTGATTGCTGTTGCGGACGCGGCAAACCTTGAACGTAATCTTTATCTCGTGTGCCAATTGATCGAATTGGGCGCATCGCTGATCGTCGCACTGAACATGAGCGATACGGCGCAGAGCCGCGGATTGAGCATCGATGCGCGCAAGCTCTCGGATGCGCTTGGCGGGATTCCGGTAATCGAAATGGTCGGCACACGCGGAATCGGGATCGAGGCGCTGCAAAAGGCGATTCTCCAGCGCTCCCCCGCGAAAAGCCCGCTTGTGTTCGATTATGGCGAAAATATCGAACACGAGATCAGCGCGCTGCAAACCAGCATCGAAGCCGATCCCGCGCTTGCCGCCGCGTATCCTGTGCGCTGGTTGGCGATCAAACTGCTGGAAAATGACAGCTATCTTAACGAACAACTTGCGGATCATGCGCCGCTTTTGAGCGCCGCGCAGAACGCGATTACGCGCATTACGGAAACACTCGGCGATGACCCGGAAACACTGCTGACGGATAAACGGTATACCTTCATCGGAGAAGCGGCGGCGAAGTCGATCACACGCGCGGCGGGGAATGGGGAAACCGCCTCTGATCGGGCGGATCGTATCATCACGCATCGGATTCTGGGGCTGCCGATTTTTCTCGCGCTGATGTGGCTCGTGTTTCAGATCACCGCCAACGTGAGCGCCCCATTGATCGATTGGGTTGACGGTCTTTTCGCGGGTCCTGTTTCACGCTGGGTCGCGGGACTGCTCGGCATGATCGGGTTGGGCGGCTCGTGGGTGGAATCGCTAATGGTTGACGGCGTGATCGCCGGAGTCGGCGGCGTGCTGGTGTTCGTTCCGCTGTTGATGGTGCTTTATGTGACGATTTCGATCCTTGAAGACTCCGGCTATATGGCGCGTGCCGCGTTTGTGATGGATCGCGTGATGCGGATCATCGGGCTGCACGGTAAGAGCTTTCTGCCGCTGCTGATCGGGTTCGGCTGTACGGTTCCGGCGATTTATGCGACACGGACGCTTGAACATCCACGCGACCGCAAATTGACGGCGTTTCTCGCCACCTTTATGAGCTGTGGAGCGCGTCTGCCGGTGTATGTCGTATTCGCGGGGGTATTTTTCGGGGCGCAATCCGGTAATGTGATCTTCGCGCTCTATCTGCTCGGTATCTTCGTCGCGCTGATCACAGGGCTGGTTTTTAAGCGGGTGATTTACCCGAATAAAGAAACACAGTCGTTTGTGATGGAACTACCGCCCTATCGCGTGCCCGATCCCCGAAGCATCCTTTCGCAAATGTGGGAGCGCACACGCGGATTTGTCCAAAACGCGGCGACAATCATTCTCGCTTGTTCGGTGATCGTGTGGCTGCTCTCCGCTATGCCCGCCAATTTTGACTTGAGCCGCTTCAATGATGTTGAGCCGCAAGAAAGCACATTCGGCGCGCTGAGCGGGGCGATCGCGCCTGTGCTTGCGCCTGCTGGTTTTGGCGATTGGCAAGCCGCCGGATCGCTGATCACCGGGTTTATCGCTAAAGAAGTCGTGATCGGCACGATGAGTCAGATTTACGGCGTTGAACCTGTTGAAGCCGTCGACGTGCCTACGCCGAGTTTGATCGATGATGCGGGCGAGATCGTGACCACATTCGGTCAAGCCTTTGTGCTGACGGCTCAGGAATTCGTCAATATTGTGCCGCGCACGGTGAATATCATCCCCGGTGTGCATATGGCGGAAGCAAATTTTCTCGGCATCGAAGCCGAAGAAGAAGATACAACGGGACTCAGTTTGGCGCTGACGGGCGCATTCACGCCGCTTTCCGCACTGGCGTTCATGGTGTTCATCCTGCTGTATACGCCGTGCATGACCTCGACAGCGGCGATGCGTCACGAGTTTGGCGGACGCTGGACGCTTTACCAGATCGGCTATACTACCGTGATCGCATGGGCGGCGGCGGTGATCGTGTATCAGAGCGGTCTGCTGCTCGGCTTGGGAGGCTGATCCACGATGAGCACAGCGGCGGCAACCACGACATTACGGCAGGTACTCGAATATTTTGAAGTGGGTCAAGGCGCGGTATCCCTGCCACAGCTTGCGCGCACACTCGGCATTGAGCGCGGTATGCTGCAAACGATGCTCGAATACTGGGTGCGAAAAGGCAAAATCCGCGAAGTGAACGCGCCAGCGTGTACGACATGCGGAACGGCGAACGGGTGTCCGTTTATCGTCGTTCTCCCGCGCCAGTATGAACTGGTACGAGAATCAGATCCTGATCAAGCGCCTGCGTGCGGGTGCGGCGGGTGTCACTAGAAGCCGCTTAGAGAAAATATCGTCAAACAAAAAGGGTGATCCCCATTATGAGGATCGCCCTTTTTATTCACTTGCGGTTTGTGGCTTAGTTTGCCGGGAGCACCGGGACAACCACCTGCGGCTGATCGCCGACGAGCGATTCGAGGAATGCCAGAATGTAGTGAACTTCTTCGTCGGTCAGTTCACGGGCAAGCTGGACGCTCGCCATTGTGCGGACGGCATCTTCGAGCGTTGCCGCGCTGCCATCATGGAAGTACGGACCCGTCAGGGAGATGTTACGCCATGTGGCGACACGGAACAGGAATTCGTCACTGGCAGCGCCGGTCACGGTTGCGCGACCGAGGTCTTCACCGTGACGGAAGGGCATCAATACGCCCGTCGAGAGCATCGGTCCGTTGTGGCATGCCACGCAGCCTACCTGAACCACGATTTCCATACCGCGCTGTGCATCCGCCGAAAGCGCATCGGCTTCGCCGCGCAGGAAGCGATCAAGACCGTCATTCGGTGTGATCAGCGTGCGCTCGAAAGCGGCGATTGCGCGGGCGATATTGATAAACGTGATCGGCTCTGCTTCGCCGGGGAAGGCGGCTTGGAAGTAGGGCAGATAGCCTTCGATGTTGGCAATCGTCTCGACTGCGAGGTCTGCCGGCATTGCCATTTCAACACCAGCCTGAATCGGACCTTGAGCCTGTTCTTCCAGACCTGTCGCGCGACCATCCCAGAATTGAAGATTGAAGAACGCCGCATTCAAGACGGTCGGTGCATTACGTCCGCCGGTCTGGAAATCATGACCGAGGGAGGACGGAAGACGATCCGTACCGCCGAGGCTCAGATTGTGGCAGGTATGGCAGGAAATGACGCCGCTGGCGGAAAGGCGGGGTTCGAAATACAGCATGCGACCCAGTTCAACCTTTTCGGCGGTTTGAGGGTTGTCTTCAGGAACGGGTGCGGAATCGAGCAGCGTGGCAAACACGCCCTGCACGACCTGCGGACGATCCTCCTGTGCGTACAACATAGCGCCAGTAAAGACCAGTAGTACACCGATGACCACCAAGGCAACCATCAAAGTTTTCTTCATCGTTGTTGTGCTCCTAATTTGCGTTTAATGGGCGATGAACCACATATTCATATGTGTATATATACTTTAGCAACTAAAGAATATGACATTGCATGACTATTGTCATGAAAAGATTGTGAAAGATTACACAAGTAATTCTAAAATCTGTAGATTTTCGAGGTTCTAGGGGATTAATACACAGAATTTTGTAGGAAATGAAATGGGCGATTCTTTGAAGAATCGCCCATTTTTGAAACGTTAACGGATGATGAAACTCATTACGCGATGGTGACTTCCGGCGCGAGATAAACATCCTGAATGGCGCGCAGCAGTGCCGCACCTTCTGCCATCGGACGCTGGAAGGCTTTGCGACCGCTGATCAAGCCCATGCCGCCCGCGCGCTTGTTGATCACGGCGGTGAGGATGGCTTCCTTCAGATCGTTTTCGCCGCTTGCGCCGCCGCTGTTGATCAAGCCCGCGCGCCCCATGTAGCCATTCGCTACCTGATAACGGGTGAGATCGATCGGGTGATCGCTGGTCAACTGCGAGTAAATGCGCTCATCAAGCTTCCCGTAGCTGCTGCCACCGGAGTTCAACGCTTTGAAACCGCCGTTGACGGTCGGGAGCTTCTGCTTCACGATGTCCGCGCCAATCGTCACGCCCAAGTGATTCGCCTGTCCGGTCAAGTCGGCGGCGGTTTCGTAGTTCACACCGTCCACCTTGAAGCCGTTATTACGCGTGTAGCACCACAGCACCGTCGCCATGCCCAGTTCATGAGCTTTTGCGAAAGCCTGTGCGACGGCGACTAACTGGCGACTGCTCTCTTCGCTGCCGAAGTAGACGGTTGCGCCAACGGCGACCGCGCCCATGTCGTATGCCTGCTGGATGGTGCCGAACATGATCTGATCGAACTTGTTCGGGAAGGTCAGCAGTTCGTTATGGTTGATTTTGACCATAAACGGAATCTTGTGGGCATACTTGCGGGCGACTGCGCCCAGCACACCGAATGTTGAAGCGACGGCATTACAGCCGCCTTCGATCGCCAATTGGACGATTTTTTCCGGGTCAAAATAGATCGGGTTCTTGGCGAATGATGCACCCGCCGAGTGTTCGATTCCCTGATCGACCGGAAGAATTGAGAGGTAGCCCGTACCGGCAAGGCGACCATGTCCGTACATCGCCTGAAGATTGCGAAGGACACGCGGCGAGCGATCCGATTGATACCAAACATCGTCCACAAACGTGGGACTCGGCAGGTAGAGGCTTTCCTTCGCAATTGTGTGCGAAACGTGGCTTAGATAGTACTCGGCGTCCGAGCCAAGCACCTCGACGATCTGATCGATCGTGTACGTTGTATCCGGGTTGAGGGCAAGCGCCATTTCCGTTTTCCTTGCTCCTTTATGGTTTTTCACCGTAGAAGTGTATCATGCGTCAAAAGCGCTGCGCTATAATCAGTTAACGAAATCCGTCATCAGGATGTGCGATGAATATCCCGACTGCTGTTCGGAAAATCCCGGTCTTCAACAGCTTGCATCGGTTTGTCCGGTGGCTATGGCGGCTTCTTGTTGAGCCGCTTGTTCCGCCTACCGTACCTATCACACAGGTGCATTTGCTGTCGCTGATGCTGATCCTTCTCCTTCCGGTACTTTTTACCAGCATGTTGTGGAACGTCGGTGTTTCGACGGATGGTATTTATCAGGTTTACGCGCTTGTGAATGTCGTGTTGACGATCATCGCGTATATACTGAATCGGTTCGGGCGTTATTACGCGTCCGCGTATCTTTTGACGGTGATGCTCATCGCGATGCCGTACACGCTCCTGTTGATGAAGCATGATTCGGATAATTCGCGGGTGATGGTTGTCATGATCGCCGTGATTCCGGCGGTTATCGCTACGTATCTGCTGCTTGGACTGCGCGAAACGGTTATCGCGGCAAGCGCGGCGTTGTTTTCGATGGCGCTTCTGCCTGCCATCGCCAGAACGCTCACTTTTAGCGATGTGCTGATCCCGATCTATTTCGTCACCATTATGGCGGCGTTGATCATCAGTGCGGCATTGGTGCGGCATCGTCAAATGATGATGCTTCAGCAAAAAGGGCAGGCGTTGGAAGAAAGCGAAACGCGCTTTCGTGATCTATTCGAGGCGACTTTTGAGCCGATTGTCGTTGTCGATGAATGGATTATTGTGAACGCGAATCCGGCGCTGGCGGAGATGCTTAAGACGCCGCTGCCCGCGTTGATGGGGCGCAATGTGCGCGACTTTGTTTACCCGGAAGATCAAGCGCAGTTTGCCAATATGCCGTATGCATCCAACGAAGCGTATGAACTGCGCGCGGTCAGCGCTGATGGGCGGGTTTTCCCGGTGGAAGTGCGCAGCAAAGTGCATATCTATCGCGGGACTCATCTGCGGGTCGTCGCTATCCACGATGTGAGTTCCAATAAACAGGCGGCAGAGCGTCAGCTTGAATTGGCGGTTGAGCGCGAAAAAGTGAGTGTGCTTCAGCGCTTTATCGGCAACATGAGCCATGATTTACGCACGCCGCTCACGGTGATGAAAACCAGCGTGTATTTGATGAAGCGCTTTAAGGATGAACCGGAACGGCAAAGCGCGCAGATGGAAACGCTGGCGGAACAGGTGACTCATTTGCAGCAGCTTTTTGACGATTTGCTGAGTATGTCACGACTCGATAAAGCGGATACAAGCGATTATCGCTTCCAATTGGCATCTACAACCGGATTTATCGAGCGCGCGATTGAAGAAGAACAGCGCATCACCGGTCGCCGTAATCAGACGGTGGTTTTTCAAGCGGGTGATGGACTGCCGAATGTTCTACTCGATGCGGATGAGTTCAAGCGCATGATCAAACACCTGATTCACAATGGATTGGGGTATACCCAAGAGGGCGGTATGCTGACGATCCGTTCACACACTGAGGAAGACGAAATCCTTATTGATGTGATCGATACCGGCGTTGGCATTAGTCCGCTGGAACTGCCCTATATTTTCGATCGCTTCTACCGGACGAACAGCATGCAGGAGAGCGCCGACGGCGGTACCGGATTGAGCTTGAATATTGCCCGCAAAATTGCTGAGGCGCACGGCGGACGTATCGAAGTTCAAAGCGAAATTGGTGCGGGGAGTGTGTTCAGCGTGCATTTACCGATTCTTTCAAACAAGGAAGCGCTTGAATTTCTCGATATGGCAAGCAGAAATGAGCTAGATGACAAGTCTTGAGCAGCCAAAAACCGACCATGCTACCGCGACGTATGCTGATCTCGCGCGGTTGTTCTTGCGGATGAGTGTCACGTCGTTTGGAGGACCTATCGCTCATATGGCGGTGGGGATGGATGAAATTGTGGTGCGCCGTCGATGGCTCACCCGCGAGGAATATCTCGATCTGATGGCGGCGGTCAACCTGATACCGGGACCGAACTCCACCGAAGTGATGATCCATACCGGATACATGATGAAAGGCATCCCCGGCGCGATTCTAGCCGGGGCATGTTTTATTATCCCGTCGCTGATTATCACGATTGCGCTCACGGCGCTCGTGGTCGCCGGGGGATCGCTTACCGCTGTCGAGTCGATTTTCTGGGGATTAAAACCGGTGATCGTGGCGATCATCGCGGTTGCGGGCGTGCGTTTGATTCCCGGCGCGCTCAAAACCCGCGCCTTGATCATGCTGGCGGTGACGGCGGTGATCGCGCTGGTGGTGCTTAATCTGCCGGAAATCGTCGTGATTCTCGGATCGGGCGTGGTGTTCGCGCTAATTCAGGTTATTTTGCGCGGTGGACTTGGCGGCGCGGCGCTGTTGATCGGCGGAGCGTTTCAAGCGGCATCGCTCAACGTCAGCCGCTATGCCGAACCGATCGCGCAAGCTGCCGCTGCGCTCAGTGTGCCTTCGGCATTGGATTTGTTCTGGTATTTTTTGCGGATCGGGTCAATCCTGTTCGGCACGGGATATGTGCTGTTCGCTTACGTGCAGCAAGATCTGGTCGAAACGTACCGTTGGCTGACGCAGCAGCAGCTTCTCGACGCGATCGCAATTGGACAGTTCACGCCGGGTCCGGTGTTCACGGCTGCCGGATCGATGGGGTACATGACAGCAGGGCTGCCGGGTGCATTGGCGGGCGCGTTCGGGATTTTTCTGCCGTCGTTTGTGTTCGTGATTCTGTCCGCGCCGTTTATCCCGCGTATGCGTCAAAGCCGTGTATTGAGCGCATTTCTTGATGGACTCAATGCGGCGGTAGTGGCGGCGATCGGCGTGGTGGTGGTGGAACTGGCGGGGGCGGCACTGCTTCCGTACAGCGGCGGCTTTGAAGCAGGACTGCCGATCAGCGTGATCGGCGTGAGCTTGATCGCGGTGTCACTGGTAGCGCTGCTGCGATTTAAGATCAACGCGACATGGATGTTGATCATCGGCGGCGTGGTTGGCTTGATTGTGGGGATGACATAGAAGCAAACTGCGTTTACGCAAAGGCGCGAGGATGCAAAGGCGCAAAGAGTCTCAACACTCCTTTGCGCCTTTGCGTTGATGTTACGCGAGCGCGACGACTTCGATTTCGACGCGCGCGCCGGGGAGCGGCAGTCCTGCCACCTGTACGGTTGAGCGGGCGGGCGGCACATCGCCAAAATAGGTCGCGTAGACGGCATTCATCGCTTGAAAATCTGCGAGATCGGTCAAGAATACGGTGGTTTTGACCACATTTGCCAGGCTCGTCCCGGCGGCTTCCAAAATCGCCTTGACGTTATCCAGCACGCGCTGCGTTTGTACCGTCACGTCGCCTTCGATGAGTTTTTTCGTCTCCGGCACAAGCGGCACCTGTCCCGCGACATACACAAATCCATTGGCGACAACTGCCTGTGAATACGGTCCGACGGCGGCGGGTGCATGATCCGTCTGAATACGAGTTTTGCTCATAGGTCACGATTCCCTTGAATAGAAGGACGAAATTCTCTAGAGTCAGGACTATACCCCTGAATCAGCCAGCACGGAAAGGCGCGGGTGAGGATGCGAAAACTGATCAGTTTGGGACTCGGCTTTATTGTCGGCGCGGGCTTTGCGATCGTGATCGTGGCGCTGTTCGCCCCGACGAGCGGCAAAGCGCTGCGTGGTACGATCAAACAAGGGTATTTGGATACGATGTCCGAGGCGCGGCGCGCAAGCGCGGATCGTCAGCGCGAGCTTGAGGCGGAACTCGAAAAGCGGCTCGGAAAACCGCTGCTGCCGGGTGCGCCTGCGAATACCGTTAAAAGTTAAAAGGGAAAAGTTAAAAGGGATTCCTTGTGGCGATTCTGCGGTTTCCCTTTTAACTTCTTTCTCTCCTAATCGCCCGGTTCGAATGTGATCGTGTAGGGCATCGGCACGGTGGTGACAGGCGCTAAGGCGCTGATCGCCAAGAAGGTGATGTCGGCGTCCGGGTCGCGCTGCATGGTGAATGTCCGCCCATCGTCGGGAATCAACCAGCGGGTGATATGGGTTTCATTGCGGAGTTGTTCGATCACCTGCACCCATGCCCGTTGAGGCATCCGGTTATTCGTCCAAATCCAGCCCGCCGAGTCCCATCCGCCATCGTCGGTTTCAAACGTTGCCGAGTAGTTGAGCGCGGCGAGTTTGATGTCATCGATCGCCATGCCGGGTTGATTCACGGCGTCATCGGTGATCGTTTCGAAGCGGAGCAAAATTTCCTGCCCAACATATGCATCGAGCGAAACACGCTCGTTCAACCAGACGGCGTCAGATCCGCCGCCGCTTGTGCCGGTATAGCCCGCACCATAAGCGGTGTTGTGCGGATTGCGCGTGGTCGTGTTGGATGTTTCCAGCGGCGTCCATGCTGCGCCGCCGTCGGTGCTGACCATTAGATAGCCGTAATCCCATTCGTCTTCGAAGTGAAACCACACTTTGTATTCGATGGCGGCGCTGGTGACATCCGTGAGATCAAAAGCGCGGGTGAGCATGGTGTCGCTCATATCGGCGCGGTTGCTGTACCAGAAATGTTCACCGCTTGGGGCAGCGACGGGAATTACCCCGACCAGTTCCGGCGTTTCAACCGTGAACGTGATCGAATCGCCTTCCAGCGATGAGATGTCGTAATAATCCGTGCCGTACTGCCGCACGGTCGAATCGAGCGTGAGCGCATCGAATGGATAAACCGTCTCATAAACGGTGGTATCCAGCCCGATCTCCAGTCGATCATAATCGCCGGTGATATTCGCCGCGACCCAATCCGCGAACAAGACATCGACCCCCGGCTCACCCATCGCTTGCAGCACATTATCGACCGATTGCAAGCCGCGCGGCGCACTGTCACCGCTCAAGGTGCGGATCGCGTCCAGCCCGTAACGCTCGAAGAAGTAAATCAGGAACAGGTTGGATGCGCCGTAATTGCGTCCACGTTCAAAACTTTCTTCCGCCCAGCCGTTTAACTGTGTATCCGGCTCGAACAAGAAATCGTAGATGGCGTAAGACTGTTCGTTGTACAGGTAGGCTTGCGTGAATTCGCTGAAGCCTTCGTTCATCCACGTTTCTTCGTTTTCCTGAAGGTTATCGCGCACCATATGCTGAAATTCATGCGCGAATACACTCTGGATTTCGCTTGGCGTGTAGTAATCAAATGTATCCAAGTTGAACAGGAACATTTCGTGTTCATTGCTGGTCGAAACGACTGCGCGCGGGAGCGTGTTATCGCTGGCAAAATATGCTGCCACACTCGCACCCGTTTGATCGGTGAACAGCGCATAAATACGCGGATCGCCGTCGATGCCGGGGCTGTCTTCCTCGCCCCATAAGTCACGCACGCCTTGATAGATAAAGTCGTCCCATTCATCCGCGAGAGCTTGCAGATCGCGGTCTGAAATGCTGTCGCCTTGATCGGACTGCACCCATAAGTAAATATGTTCACCTACGACGCGCAGTGTTGCCTGAACGCTGACGATGCGGTTATTGGTTGTATCGGTGACATAGAACATCTCTTGAGCGCCAGCGCGATACCCGAATGCGCTGGTTGGCGGTTCGGGAATATCCGTCACGCCGAGCAGACGACGCGCCAGATCAACCCGATCACGTACGGGGATCGGGGTGGTATTCAGCGCTTCTTCGAGGGGGAGTGGGGACGGAAGCGGCGCATCTTGTGCGGCAAGCGCGATCGGCATTGCCAGCAGCAGGGACGCGAAAACGAATACGAAACGGCGTACGATCCAGATCATCCATTAACCTCCACTTGAATTCCCATTTCGCCAAGCGCGTCTTGCAGCATTTCCCATTGATCGGCGCGAATGATCGCCGCCAGATCGCCGAGCCGCGCCCCTAAAAAGCGGCGGGTCGCGGGCGTGTTAACGATCTGCTCCATGACTTCAACGGAGGTTGCCCGCATGATCATGACGCGCTCAAACGTAACGCTTGCTGCCGCGCCGCCCTGCCAATTTTGCAGCAACCGCGCGATTGTGGGCGGGAGCGGGTTCAAAAACTTTGATAAAAACGCGCCGATATGCCCGGAGTCGATCCCCTGTGCTTGCGCGCGGGTGATCCCTGCCGGATCGAGCTTATACGTGTACGGCTTCCCTGTCAGATCAGCGGGGGCGACCCACGACGAGAAGCGGCACACCTGAAAACGATCCATCCGCGATGCTTTGCGCGATACGACGATCCCGCCATCCGCGCCAATTGTGAGCGCATCCGGTGTTTCTGGCGGCATGGGAAACGGCGTCAAGCTGAGTAAGCCGCGCCCGTAAGCGGTCAGCCGCGCCGCACCATCCGCCAGATCGAGCATCCCCAACCAGTGCAGCGGGCGGGTGATCATAAAATCGAGGAGCGCGCCTTCGACCGCATCCCAACTTTCAATCCCGCTCAAATAATCGCCGTCGTCGTTACGGATATACCAACTGTCAAAATCGCCGTTCGGACGCTGAAAATCAGCGCTTTCTTCGCGCACAATATCGATCAACTGATCGATGCTCCACCAATCGGATTGAGGGAGCGTGCTGCTCATCATATCGAGGATCGCCTCGCGCACCGCCGCCGGATTGTACTGGTTCAGTGTTCCGGCTTCCGGTTCAGGGTGCAGCCCCGGTACATGAAACAGATCGATCCAGACGGTGCCGTTCTTCCAAGCATTCGCAAGGTGCTTGATCTGTTCGGCGCGTGTGCCGTTCAACCAGCGGCGCAGTTCAACACGGTTGGTCGATGCGCGCCCGTTTTGCACTTCGATCAAGTTGGCGCTGATGCCGATCCCTAACATGAATACCAACCGCGCCCGATCCGGGTTCAACAAATGCGCGGTGATCCCGTCGAGATCTTTCTTGCGGAAGAAATCGCGCTCCAGTGTGGGTGCGTGAATTTGCAGATATGCCAAAAGCGTCGTCAAGTCGTCGATGATTGACGTATCCGCCGCGTGCGGGTTGATTACATCCTCTTTCGCAAGCGGATCAAGCTCGGCGAGGGTGTCTCCGGTTTCGTCCGATGCTTCTTCGAGGTCT
>CALBRY010000481.1 GCA_937927665.1 uncultured Chloroflexota bacterium | reverse complement strand
AAGGTCGAAGGCGACGGCAACCTGCTGGGGATCGAAGCCCTGGAGCAGTTCCGCACCGCCATCGAACGCGGCACAGCATACGAATCCGAATGGGACGCGCTCTTTACCCGCTATCGTGCCCAGTATCCCGAACTCGCCGCCGAATGGGATCGCGCCAGCAAAGGCGAACTCCCCGACGGATGGGATCAAGACCTTCCGGTCAATTTCCCGGTCGATAAAAAAGTCGCCACCCGCAACGCCAGCGGCATCGTCTTGAATGCGATCGCCAAACACATCCCGACCATGATCGGCGGCGATGCCGACTTAGCGGGCAGCACGAAGACGTTGATCAAAGGCGCGGAGCATACCGGACACGGCAGCACCGCCGGACGCAATGTGCGCTTCGGCGTGCGTGAACACGCGATGGGCAGCATCGTCAACGGGTTGGCGCTCCACGGCGGGATCATCAAGCCGTACAGCGCGACCTTCCTCACCTTCAGCGATTACATGCGCCCCGCTGTCCGGCTCGGCGCGTTGATGGGCATTTCGCCGATCTATGTATTCACGCATGACAGCATCGGTTTGGGTGAAGATGGACCGACACACCAGCCTGTCGAACATGTGATGGCGCTCCGCTTGATCCCGCAGTTGTACACCTTCCGTCCGGCGGACGCGAACGAAACATCTGCTTCATGGAAAACTGCCATGACACTCGACAAACCCGCCGCCCTGATCTTCACCCGTCAAGATTTACCCGTCCTCGACGGAACGGGCATCGGCGGCGTGAATGCGATTTATCGCGGGGTCGAAAAAGGGGGTTATACCCTTGCCGAAAACAGCCCATCGCCAAAGGTGATCCTGATTTCAAGCGGCAGTGAAGTCCACATCGCGCATGAAGCCTATCAACTCCTCGTCAACGAAGGAATCGCTGTGCGGTTGGTATCGCTGCCCTGTTGGGAACTGTTCAACGAGCAGCCCGCCGAATACCGCGATAGTGTGCTGCCGCCGGATGTCACCGCCCGCGTGAGCATCGAAGCCGGGGTAACGCTCGGTTGGCAAAAATACGTGGGTTTGCGTGGGATCACTATCGGCATTGATCGCTTCGGCGCGAGTGCGCCCTATCAGCGCATCTATCAGGAATACGGGCTGACCGCCGCCGCCGTCCTGACCGCCGCTAAATCCCTCCTCTAAAGAAGGTCTTTAATACAAAGGCGCGAAGAATTTCCTTTGCGCCTTTGTTACGGCTTGCGCGCTTCGACATGCACCACGGCGCTTAATCCAACCATATCGATCTGCGGCTGCACGCGCGCGAGGATCGCTAACCGTTCTCCCGGCTCGATCACCCGATTTTCAAATTGCAGCACTTGATACCCGTATACGCGCCCGTGAGAATCGATCAGTGTGATCAAAGCGCGGTTGAGGACGAGGGATGTAGTCGCGCCTACCAATTGGGCGCTTACTTGACGAAATGCGCCGCTCCCGCTCACCTCGACAGTATCGACAGTCAGCGCCACCACCGCCGGATCGTCCACCACGTCACCGCTTTCAATCGCAACGGCGACTCCGGCATACGCCTCCGCTTCGATTGGAAAATCGACGCGATACGGCGCAAAGCCATCAGGAAGGATTACAGCCTGTTCAATCGCGGCGCTGCGGACAATTTCGCGCCCTTGTGTCAAAAACAGTCGAATACGAACACTTACCCGGTTGATCGCCACTGCTAATGAATTATCGACCCGCCCTAAACAGCGCATCATAGCCGAAGAGATCGCATAGCAGATGGGAGGGGTCAACAGAATGGCGGAAATGTGCGAAGCAGGTGATGCAAATGGTGGAGATATGGGATAGCCGCCGCCGGGTGTTGCTGTGCGGATCGACGTGCTGACCTGCGGCGGTCGCGGCGAATCTGTCGGAATTGCCGGGACAACGATCCGCCCAACTGTCAGCGTCACTTGCGGGTATCCCGTCGGAGAGGAGCGCGTGCCTGAGTCAGCGATGATTGTGCAGCCTACGATCCACAGCAGCATAAACACTGCTATGGTGAGTAGGTAGATCAACGGTCGCCAATCAAACTCAAACATGACGGGAAAAATCCCTCAATATCCGACTTATCCCACAGTATACTCTCAACCGGATATAAAAGGGCAAGGCAAATTTAGGAGATTCGGACAAATGGATCACACGCTTGAGGTTTTGGTCGGTGAAGCCCTTCTACGGCGGGGTTGGACGGTCAGCACGGCTGAATCCTGCACAGGCGGCTTAATCATGCACCGGTTAACCAATATCGCTGGCAGCAGCCGCTATGTAATGGGGGGATTAGTCTCCTACGCCAACGAAGTGAAGCGCGATTTACTCCATGTGCCGCAGCATATTCTCGATACACACGGCGCTGTGAGCGAAGAAACCGCCCGCCAGATGGTCATCGGCGCGTTAGGCATGTTCGGGACAAATATCGCCGCCGCCGTGACCGGAATCGCTGGACCGGGGGGCGGTACGCCGACAAAACCTGTCGGATTAACCTATATTGGGGTCGGTTTGAGAGACAATGAGCCAATAATCCGCCGCCATGTTTGGAACGGTGACCGCGAAGCGATCAAATCTGCCAGTTCAGATGAGGCGCTGCGCATGCTTTTAGAACTCCTATCCACAACAGCATAGTGCGATTAGTGACTATTCCCCTCTTTATCACCATCAATTGAGAGGGGAACGACAACTTCATTACGTGTTACATAAAAAACAAGCACTCTCATATACAAAAACACTATATGAAAGCCAGTATATGTGAGTAGGATGCTATCCCAATTCATACTAAGTCACATAACATGCATCAGTTCTCATTATTTGTAATTACACACATGTCAATATTTATTTTACATATCTCAAATTGAGATTGTTTTCACATTGCGATTCTTATAATATCCCGCAGGATTGTGCTTCATCATCAAAAGGTTTACCCATGAGTC
>CALBRY010000480.1 GCA_937927665.1 uncultured Chloroflexota bacterium | reverse complement strand
GAATGTTCGCCGTCAATCGTTTTGGGAAATCTGGCAGGACAGCCCCTTGTTCGCGCAGCTCCGCGATCCCGAACTGCTGGAGGGCAAATGCGGAATCTGCCAATTCAAAACGTTATGCAGCGGATGCCGCGCGCGTTCGTATGGGATCACCGGCAATTATCTGGCGGAAGAACCCTTCTGCGCATACGAGCCAGAGACGCGCACAATCAGGGTGTGAGCGCTCTTTCAACCGTTTGCGCCGCTTGATGCACGCAGTCCGGCACGCCGACTCCGCGAAACGCACTCCCGGTCACGAACATGCCCGGAGGCAGGGACTTCTCGACTGCCGCCACGCGATCTAGGTGACCGACCGCGTACTGCGGAGTCGCCTCGTGCCAGCGGTAGATGCGCGTGAACAGCGGTGCAGCCTTGATCCCGTAAATTAGGCGAAGCTGCTCCCGCACCAGCGAGATCAGCGACTCATCGGCTAAATCGACGGTCTGTGGGCTGCGCGACCCGCCAAAGAAAGCGCGCAGCAGGACGTACCCGTCCGGGGAGCGGTGATCGAACTTGATCGAACTCACGGTGACGGCATTGATCGGGCGATTTTCGCTGCGGGGGATCACCACTCCGAACGAGGGCGGGAGAGGTGCATCGGCGGCGCGGAATGCCAGCGAGATCGTGCCGGTGGTCACGTAGCGAATCGACTCGATCAGCGCGGCGGCATCGGGTGAAAATGCGCGAATCAGGTGGGCAGTGATAGGGGCGGATGTGGTGACAAAGACCAAATCGGTTTCAATGGTTGAGCCGTCGCTCAAGGTGACGCGGTATCGCGCCGCGTGCCCATCGTCCAGCCGTTCGATTCGAATCACGCCTGTATTCAGCCGCAGATCGCCGGTCAGCCGTTCCACAAGCCGATCGACCAATGTTTGCATGCCGCATCTAAATGACAGGAACAGGGATGCCGGTTTTGCGTCGTTCGTGCGGTTGTTCGCGGAAGCGCGGCGCGACTCGATCATACCGCGTGTCAAGCTGCCGTACTGGCATTCGAGCGCACGGAAGCGCGGGAATGTCGCCAGCAAGCTCTGGTCATACGGATCAGTGTTGTATATGCCCGACATGAGCGGTTCTGCCAGCTTATCAAGAATTTCCGCGCCCAGCCGCCGCGTCACGAAATCAGCAAGCGACTCGTCCACATCTGTGTTCCTTACTGGCAGAAATGGCTCAAGCGCCAAGCGCAGTTTGCCGGGAATTGAGATGAGCGGCGAAAGCGCGAACGGCATGAATTTTGTCGGCACGATCAAGAGCAATCCATCCGGCAGGGGCGTGAGTTTGCCGCGATTGAGTACGAAGATTTTGCGGCGGTCATCGTTCGTGCCGATCAGTTCATCACTCAAGCCGAGTGCGCTGGCAAGCTGCGCCGCCCAAGGTTTCTGGGCGATGAACGAGTCCGGTCCTGCCTCAACCACGAACGGCGAGTCGGGCGTGTCATCGTGGCGGATCATGTCCGTGCGGACTTTGCCGCCCCATCTTTCGCTTTTTTCGATCAGGGTGTAGGGGATCCTCTTCTCTTGGAGAAACCATGCAGCGCTCAGTCCGGAAATTCCCCCGCCGATCACCACTGCCTGCGAAACTTTGTTATCTGTCATATCTTCGTGACCTTGCTGGCACTACACATACTTCCGAATTTTCACCAATATACCCTACCCCCTTTACACCACCTATAGTTTTTGTTAGATTCCATGTAGATTTACGTAGATTTTTGTGACACAACGAAAGTGAATTCCATGTTTAAGTTGCGTACGCACCTCGTTTTCGTCCTGCTCATCCTGCTGACCGTACTCACCGCCGCTCACGCGCAGAACACAGACACCCTCACCATGATCGTTACTCGCGATCCGGTCTCGCTCGACCCGCAAACCACGCTCGACCCCGGCGCGCCGATCCTGTTGGCGTATATCTACGATACGCTCGTCTATCAAACCCCAACGGGCGACGTTCTCCCCAGCCTCGCGGAAAACTGGGCTGCAGCCGATGACAATTTGAGCATTACGTTTACGCTCAAGCCGAACATCGTGTTCAGCAACGGAGCGCCTCTCAATACCGACGCGGTGATCTTCACCTTTCAGCGTCTGCAATCGGTCGGACAACGTTCGCTGATTTACGACGAGATCAGCAATATTGCCGCGATGGAAAAAATCGACGATTTGACAGTGACGTTCCGCCTGAACGAACCCTCCGCCACGCTGTTGAGTGCACTCACGTATCCGTATGCAGGCATCCTCGACCCATCCGCCGTTGAATCAGCAGGCGAGCAATACGGGCAGAATCCGGTTGGTACAGGATCATTCATGCTTGAGTCCTGGATAGCGGAAAGTGAACTCACGCTGGTTCCCAACCCATACTATGCCGGACACCGCCCGTGGACAGCCACAGCAGTGCCGCCCACCATTGATCACGTGCGCGTGCGTTTCAGCACAGATGAATCCGCGCGAGTGAATGCTTTACTTGCGGGTGAAGCCGATATTATCTATCTTGCGTCCGGTGCACATGTGGATCGAGTCGGTGAGAATGCTCAAGTTTTAGAAAACCCCGCCCGCGCGCTGGTGTTTCTGGGCTTCAATACGGCTCGCCCCCCGTTTGATCATCCCGAAGCGCGCCGCGCCGTCGAACAGGCGATCAACAAAGATGACATGCT
>CALBRY010000479.1 GCA_937927665.1 uncultured Chloroflexota bacterium | reverse complement strand
CCATTTCGACCAGCGGATAATCTTCGAGCGGTGAACGTGCCTCAATGCTCATCGCCATGCACATTTTATCGACACGCATGTTGCTGTTTTCGCCCACAAACCCGATCAAATTCCCGTATGCCAGCCGATCCGTAAAATGATCGGTCACAGGCTGGCGGAGATGATCGCCCATCGGGGAGTGCGTCGTCACCGAACCATTGACCAGCGCGTGAATCGTCCCTTCGTCAAGGATGCGTGTCCATGTCAAATAACGCTCAACCGGATCAGTGATGCGCGATTTTTCCGCCATTTTGCGGAGCGGATCGAAACGTTCACCCGGAAGCCGCGCAAACAACGGATCGAGCAAGCCGGTACGTAATGGTGCGGGAATCGCCTGATAACGGCTGAGTGTTTGATCCGTGCGGTAATGGTTATAACCCATGAATAATTCATCGCCCGCCTCGCCGTTGAGCAGCACCGGAACGCCGTTGGCACGCGCCAGCGCCGCTACGTAAGCCGTCTGCACGATGCTTGGCATGGCGATCAGATCATCTTGGTGATAGATCAGGTGCGGGAGCAGGTCGCTCAAGCGTTCATCTTGGCGCAAATAGATCGCGTGGTGATCCGTGCCGAACTTTCGCGCGATATCTGCCGCCGCCCGCGCATCAACATTGAACTTGGTATCGGCTTTGCTGCCGGGGATGACATCAAAGCCGACGGTGAAGGTTTGCAAGCGCTGACCCGCGCCGAGCGCCTGCCGCATGAGCGCAACCACCGCCGTACTATCCACGCCGCCGCTCAAAAACGCGCCGATCGGGACATCGCTCATCATCTCAATCGTGATCGCTTCTTCAACCGCGCCGCGCACCCGTTTGACCGCTTCGGAATACGACGGAGCGCCCGCCGCATTCATGACCGGCTTCCAGTAGCGGCGCGTTTCGCCGCGTCCGTGTGAATACACGCGCATTTCTCCCGGCGCGAGTTTATTCACGCCCGCAAACGCGGTGATCGGCGGAAGCGTATAACCTAACAGGAGAAACTGACCGACGCCGTTCGGATCGATGGCACGGCGCAAGCCGGGATGCTCATACAGCGCTTTGACTTCCGACGCGAAGATCACTTCGCCCGCGCCGAGATCAGCATAATAGAGCGGCTTTTCACCGATACGATCACGGGCGAGGATCAACCGTTCTTGCACGCTGTCCCAGATCGCAACGCCGAACATGCCGCGCAAACGCACGATTACATCCGCGCCCCACTGTTCATAGCCGTGAACAATGACTTCGGTATCGGTATCGGTCGCGAAACGATGCCCCGCCTGTTCGAGTTCCGCCCGCAGCATTTTGTAGTTGTAAATCTCGCCGTTGAATGCGACCGATGCGGCGCGATCTTCGCTGAACAAAACGCCGGGGTGCGCGCTCAAGTCTATGATCGCCAGCCGCCCCGCGCCGAATACAAACCGCCCCGCCGGATCAGCATGAGTTCCATAACCGTCAGGTCCGCGATGCGCCAATCGCAGCGCCATTCGTTCGATCAGCGCCGGATCAGCGCCCGCACGTGCATACTGCCCGAAGATTCCGCACATAGTTTAACGTTTACTCGTTCTGCTACTCATTCGACTGCCGCCGTTCGCTGCTGTTTTTCCTCAAGTGCGGCGCGCCGCCTCAGTTCGGGGAGCATCACCAGCGCCGTCGCCGTCACCGAATACGTGAACACAACGACGATCAGCGCCGCACCGCCCGCCGCCGCCGCATGTGCGGCAAGCGTATCGGTCAGCGAATAGGTTCCCCAGAAGGCGTACAGCGTCCCCGCCTGACTCGTCAACCAGAACACAACCGCCGCCCCGATCGGCAGGACAAATACCAGCGTCGTGATCTTGATCGCCAACGCGGCGCGCATCCGCCGGAACGCCCGGTACAGCGGACCGAATACGCCGCCGACCGCCGTGAGCGCGCCGTAAAGCGTCAGAATTTCGAGCGGACGAACCGCCGGAATCCATTCCGATCCTAATATGGGCGGGATCAAGAACGGCGCGACGATCGCCAGCGCCCCATAAACGGCGACCGCGCCGCCCACCAGAATCACGATCACGCGCAGCATATTCCGCCGCAGTCGTCGGAACTCCCCGCGCCCGACAGCTTGCGGGACGATCGCCTGCACATTTTCGAATACCGCCGATGTTAGCACACCTGCATTGGCAATCCCGCTTAGGGCAAGGCTCATATAGCCCGCCGCCGCCGAACCGCCGATGATCCCCGCCAACTGAAGCGGAATCTGCACAAACAGGGACGACAGGTTTTTATCGAGCGCGTTGGCGAAACCGAAACGCCAAAATCCGCTCCATTCGACTGTTCTCACCCGTGCCGTAATCTGCCGGAGCGCGGGCAAATGGGTATTCGCATAAGCGCGATGATAGATGACAAGCGCGATGATGAGCGTCAATGTTGAATAAATCAGCCGCCCGATCACCAGCGCTTCAGCGGCGGGAATCAGCAGCACCGCGCCGATCCAGCATACCGACAGCACAACCTGATTGATCACCGCCAGCGCCGCGAACCAGCGCATCTGACGGCTTGCGCTCAACGCGGTCACGATAAATCCGTATACGACATCGGCGGCATACGCCGTCGAAAGAACCACCGCCAGCACACCAATCCTTGAGCTTCCGTAAACTGCTCCAGAAATAGGAATGCCCAGCAAGATGATCAGCACAGTGATGCCGAAGATCGTCAGGATGCCAAGCCGCGCATACCCGGCGATCGCATCAAGCGCGGCGGAGTCATCTTTCGCGCCGAGTGCGATTCCCAGACGGGTATACATCGCCGCCGATGCGCCTGTAAGGTCAAGCTGAGTCCACAGGAAGAAAAAAGAATGCGCCTGTGCATAAACGCCGAACTCGCTCGGCGTCATCACCCGCCAAACGACCAGCGAAGACAGGAATGCCAACCCGGTAGCCATCCCGCGTGATACTTGGATGACGAGCGTATCCTGTACGAACTTGCGGCTGAGAAGCCGCTGAAACATCCTCAACGTTGATACACCTCAATCCATGATCGCGCCGCCCGTTCCCATGTCATCGAACGCGCCCACGCTTTTCCCGCTTCGCCCATTGTCCGCCGCTTTTCGGCATCGCTCAAGAGCGTGATCAGCGCCGCCGCCAATGCCCGCGCATCCGATTGGGGGACAAGCAGACCAGTTTCACCATCGCGTACCGCGTCCTCGACGCCGCTCCCCTGTGCCGCCACGACGGGCATTCCCGCCGCGCTTGCTTCGAGCGCCGCCAAACCGAATCCCTCGAATTTCCAACCATCGCTGATCGACGGGAACGCGAACACATCCGCCGTCGCATACCAGCGCATGAGATCATCCGCCGGAACACGCCCCGCCAGCGTGACACCCTCGCCTAAATTCAGCCGCTCGATCTCCGCACGCAGCGAGGCGACATAGCCCGCATCAAGTTCGAGACTGCCGATCACCTGACAGTGTGCCGACGGGATCGCCGCCCGCACCTCTGCCATCGCTTGAATTAGCGTGAGCGTGCCTTTGCGCGGCTTGACCGCGCCCACCGTCAGAATCGTGTTTCCCTGTTTGTTGAGAACCGGAAGCGCGGCGAAACGTTCCCAATCGACTCCGTTGGGGATCACGAACGGGTGCGCGCCGGGGATACTCTGCGCCGCCGCCCGTGCTGTAAATGCGCTCACACAGCCGATCTGCGCCCGCCGGAACGCCCACTGATACGCGAACTGCGCGTAACGTGGATATGCCGCTTCAACGCGGACATAGCTCCCGTGTGCGGTGACGAACAGCCGCCGCCCGCCCACAGCCGCCGCCGCTAACGGGAGATACGGTTCGGCGTGCGCGTGGATCACGTCACAGCCGCGCAAAAGCCGCCGCACCTGTGGGATCAGCGCCGCCAACTGAAAAATCATGCCGCGCGCGATCGGTGTGACCGGCGGCAGAACAGGATAGATCGGCAGATCGCGCAGATCATCCGGCGGCGTTGATCCACGCGGAGTCAGGATCACCATCTCGATCCCATGCGTCCGCAAAGCGCGGATCAGGCTGGCGCTGTAATGCGCCCACCCATGCTGATGACCAAGTTCCGATGCAAGAATTCCAACGCGCACAGCCGCCCCTTGTCGATATTGCCGCTCTCGCACACAATTCTACACGCGCTCGTCAACAGGACACCCGCATGACCATGATCAGCCGCCGCCCGTTTTTCTTCTTCGTCACCGCCGCCCTACTCGTGATCGCCGCCGCGCACACGCTGCGCCTAAGCGGACTGAACATGAACGGCGATGAAGTGTGGCACATCTGGCAGTCGTTTGGCACACCGGATCAGATTGTGTCATGGACGCCGTATGACTGGACGCCGCTGTACCCGATCGTGTTGGGCGGCTGGCGTTTGATCGCGGGAATTCACCCGTTTGCGCTGAAAACCCTGTCGATGCTGGCTTCGCTGATCGGCGCGGCATTCGCCTACAAAGCGGGTGCGAAGATCGCCGGACGGTGGGCGGGATTGCTCACCATGTTGAGTTGGTCGGCATTTGCCTACAACATCTTTTTGAGCGGCTATGTCCGCCCGTATGCGATGGCATCTCCGCTTATTCCGATGGGGCTGTATTTCACGCTCCGGTATTTTGAGGCGAATCCGTCCAACATGCGCGCCATCATCGGATGGGGAGCGGCGCTCACCGTTACGCTGATCGTCTCGTTTTACACCATCCTGACCACGCCAATATGGGTGGTGCTGTTCGGACTGCACACACTGATCGTCTACCCCCTCCGCCGCGTGTTGATCCGCTGGATACCCGTCGCCGTGCTGTTTGTGATCGCCTCACTGCCGATCGTGATCGCATTTCAGCGCCAGATCGGGCGCTCGTTGATTCTGGAGGCGATCCCGTTTGCCGAAGGGATCACGACGATTCTGGGCGATTATTTCGGGGGTGCGCTCTGGCTGTGGACGGCGCTCCTTGTGATCGGCGTGATCGGTTGGCTTGCACGCCGTCCGCACCCGCGCCCGGTGATCGTGTTTGTGCTGTGGTCATTCGGCGGTTTGCTGGCGATGTTCGCGCTGCATCCCCGGCTCGGTTTCTTTCGCCCAAGTTATTCATTTTGGACGCTGACCGGATTCGCGCTGCTCGGCGGCGTGCTGCTGGCATCGCTCCCGCGCATCGGACGGATCGGCGCGGCGGTTGTGATCACAGTCGTGATGTTCATCCCCGTTCCGCCCGAACTTGAACAAAACTACGCGCCTCCCGGCGTGGTCAACTTCACATGGCTGCGCGATCATGTCCGCGCCGGAGATGAAATCATCCTCGATCCGGGTTTTGACTGCTTGGCAGATTTTGAGCTGGATTATTACGCCCGCGCGTTTTTTCCAGAAGGTTTGATCCTCCGCCGCGATCCATCGAATGCGCGCCGGGTGTGGTATGCGACCAATCAAAATACGGTTGATTCGGGATTTCACGACGCCGTGACGTTGGGGCGTGTCCCGTCGATCTTCGTCGGGTCGCCCGTGTGTCTATTCCGCCTCTACGAAGCGCCGCCCGATCCGGTCGGGATCGCATTTGAAAACGGGATGCGTTTTCACGGTGCAGAAGCAGTCGAGCGCGTAGGCGATCAAGCAGTACCGATCACGCGCCCGCTTGCCGCCCGCGAAGGCGAAACGATCCACTTGCGGCTGTGGTGGTCTGCCGATCAAGCCCCGGCGCGTGATTACAGCGTCGGCGTGTATGTGATCGGCGCGGATGGACTCCCCGTCGCGCAGTCCGACAGTGCGCCGCAAACGGATCCGCCGGAAACAAGCCGTTGGGCAAGCGAGACGTTTTACACCGAAGAACGGTTGATCGTGCTGCCCAATCCGCTCCTCCCCGGCGATTACCCGATCACCATGGCGGTTTATGGTTGGTGGGATTTGGCGCGTGTTCCGGCGGCACAAGGCGCAGACCCGGACACGAATGCGATTTCCCTGTTGAACCTGTCCGTCAAGTCGTGGTGAGCCGTCCGACGATCACCCGTGCGCGTGCTGCCCATGTGAAATCGGACATCACCCGCGCATAGGCGTTTTCCGCCAAGCGTGCGCGCAGTGGTGGATCGGCTTGCAGCCGCCGGATCGCTTCTGCCAGCGCCGCCGCATCCGAAGGCGGAGTCAAAAGCGCGGTTTCGCCATCTGTGAGAATTTCCCGAAAGCTCGGTAGATCAGTCGCCAAAATCGCCCGCCGCGCCGCCATATATTCGAACAGCTTGAGCGGTGAGGCGTAATAAGCAAAATGCGGCGTAAACGGGAGCGGCATCGCGCACACATCGAACGCGGCGAGATAACGCGGCACATCATCCGGCGCGACTTGTCCGGCATACAAGAAACCGTCAGGATCGCCGCCGCGTTTGATCCAATCGGCGCGGAAAGCATTCGCCATCTCATCCGGTCCGCCCACCAGCGCGATCGACGCACCGGGAACTTGCAGCAGCGCATCGATCAGCGTACCGACACCTTTTTCCATATTCATCGTGTGCAAGCGACCGAGATAGCCGACGACGAACCGATCCGCCCCCCAGCCGATCCGCGCCCGTGCCGCCGCTTGATCCGGTACATCCGCGAAGCGTGCCGCGCGCACGCCATCCGGCACAACCGTGATCTTCTCCCGCACTGCCCCCTGAGCGATCAAATCGTCCGCGAGTTTGCGCGTCACCGGAAAAATCGCCGCCGCCCGTTTGGATGCCCAATTTTGCAGCGTCCGCCCGATGCGTCCGGTTGAAATCGTGTGCGGCTCGTACCCGACGCGCCGCGCAAACACCCCGCACATCACGGCGATCAACGAATCGCGGGTGTAAATCACATCCGGGCGGGTGAAAATCACCCGGAGCGCCGCCATCAGCGTAAACGTCAGCCATTGAATCCCGAAAATGATCTGCGCCAGCTTATCGGAACGCCCCGGCACGAGCGGCAGTAAATCGAGCGTGGGGAGCAAAATCAGCCGAAAGTTCTTTTTCACGCCGTAATGCGCGAACGGATCGGCGATGGCGCGCATCTCCGGCGTATTTGTCCGCCGCGCCGCCCATAACTCGACCGAAGCGCCTGCATCGGCGAGCGCTTCGGCATTCTGGAAAATCTGTAACCCGTGCGCTTTTTCGGTCGGCACGTGAATATTGGCAATATAGACCAGTTTCACGGTTCGCCCTTCGTGAGGATGTGGATCAGCCGCGTGATC
>CALBRY010000478.1 GCA_937927665.1 uncultured Chloroflexota bacterium | reverse complement strand
TGACGATGGCTTCAAACGGCTCGGCATCCCAATGTTCAGAAGCAGGGTCGGTCAGCGTGTCGCCGTGGACGATGCTGAATTGATGAAAGCCGATGTCATGCAGGAACATATTGATCCGGCACAGATTGTAGGTGGTGATGTTGATCTCCTGCCCGAAGAACCCGTTACGCACGTTCTCCTTGCCGAGGATTTTGGCGAATTTCAGCAGTAGCGAGCCGCTGCCGCAGGCGGGATCATACACTTTGTTGACCTGCGTCTTGCCCACGAGTGTCAGCCGTGTCAGCAGTTCCGATACTTCTTGCGGGGTGTAATACTCGCCGCCACTTTTGCCTGCTCCGCTGGCGTACATGCCCATCAGATACTCGTAAGCGTCGCCAAAAGCATCAATCGTGTTGTCTTTGTAGCCGCCCTCGCCGAGCTTCATGCTGGCAATGCCGTTCATCAGCTTGACTAGTCGTTCATTACGCCGGGCTACTGTGTTGCCAAGCCTGGCAGAGTTAACATCCAGATCGGCGAATAACCCTCTAAAGCTGGCTTCGGACTCGCCTACGGCGGACGCTTCAATATGCTTGAAGATGCCATCAAGTGTGACGTTCAAGTTTTCGTCCTTGTCGGCCTTGGCGCGGACATTCTCGAACAGTTCCGACGGCAGGATAAAAAAGCCTTTGGTCGTTACCATGTCCTCGCGGGCGGTTTCGGCATCTGCGTCGGACAATTTGGCGTAGTCAAACGACGAATTGCCTGCGTCATGTTCATTTTTGTTGAGATAGCTGGACAGGTTTTCAGAGATATAGCGGTAGAACAACATGTCAAGCACGTACTGTTTGAAGTCCCAACCGTCCACCGATCCCCGCAGATCGTTGGCGATGTTCCAGATAACGCGGTGCAGTTCAGTGCGTTCCTGTTCTTTGCGTGTGTCAGCCATTAATACATCGTATCCCTTGCTTGTGCAGCATACCTTAAACGTGAGGCATATCCTACAGCCTCCCTCGATCTTGTAATTATACCCGCCTAGGAAACTCTCGCCCTGTTTTTATCGAGGAAGTTCAGAAATATTCTGAGTCATCGCGATGAGCGCAATCATTAGCGTACATGATCTCCCCATCGGGGTGCCACCGCATACCCTATCAGCGCTGCCTCGCAGCAGCGCCAGCGTCCTGTCGGACGCCGACCAACCCCGCCGCAATGCAGCCGTCGTAGACGGGTGCATTGGAGGCTGCCGACAGTGTATTCAGCGCAGCTGAATCATCGGCGGAGTTGGGCGCGAGCTAAAAGCTCGCCACCTCATGCGCCGGTGGAGGCTATGTGCCGCGCTCACGCGCGGCACCCCGCCGACCCCTTCGGGGTTCCGGCGGGATTATGAATGCGACACGTCGCATTCACCGGACGCACCCCGCAGGGCTGCGTCCGAAAAAGCATAGTGGCGCGTGTATCCCCGCTGACTGCTGCATTGCAGATACGATTCTGCCACCTTTTCACACTTGATGGAAGATTCCCAACCCAAAACTGGACGATTCCAGTTCTTCGAACCATCCACTCCCGCACAATGAAGAGAGCCTATTGTGCGCGAGGGAATCTATGCCCCAAAAGAATATCAAGCGCAGCATCGCCATGTCAGAGGAAATGCACGCGCTGCTCACTCAGATCGCTGCCAAACATGGACGCGACATCACCGAATCACATCTAATCCGTGAAGCGATCCGGCAGTTTCTTGACGATCAGACGGATATGGTCGGCAGCCGCCGACACTTTCAGAAGTCGCTGCAACTGCGCCTTGACCGCCTCGAACGGTCACTCCTGTTTCAGATGAACATCGTCATTTATCTGCTCACTGCCATTCTTGCCGATGACAGCGCTGTTGAGGATGCCATCATCGCCGCGAAGCGCGATGGTGCAGCGCTGATGGAGCAGGTCGAAGCCGTGCGCGACTTGAAGGATCAGACATGAGCAAAGCGATCATCGTGGTCGATTTCGCTTACAAGGGACCGAAACGTACGGGACGCGGCACAGGGCGGCAAGGGCTGAAAGCAACGCTCAAATATTTGCAATTTCGGGATAAGCGTAATAACCATCTCGCCAAGTCGCGTGACTACGAGCGCTGGCAGGATCGAGGAATGGGGCTTTCGCATGGAGAAATCTACCGAAACTGCGATGCGTTGCAGAGTAAGCACGTTCTCGCGTGGACATGGGTGATCTCGCCTGCCCCCGATCTGATGGAGTTGGTTCCGCAAGACGAGCGTCAGGCACTGTTATATGAGCTGACCGAACGGGTCGTGGAGGATTACTACACCGAGCGCGGCTTCGATGTCCCAGAATACAGCTACGTCGCTCATACGG
>CALBRY010000477.1 GCA_937927665.1 uncultured Chloroflexota bacterium | reverse complement strand
CTCGCGCGGTCGATCACGGGGCGCGGCATTCCTGCAAGCTGTGCGACATGCACGCCATAGCTGCGATCCGCACCGCCGGGAACCACTTTGTGCAGGAAAACGATATCTTCGCCGCGTTCGGTTACGGCGACATTGTAATTGCGCGTGCGGGGCAGCACATCGGGCAGGTTCGTCAGTTCATGATAATGGGTGGCGAACAGCGTGCGGCAGTTGAGGCGCGGATTGTTATGCAGATACTCAACGACAGCGCGGGCGATCGCTAATCCGTCATAGGTTGATGTGCCGCGCCCGATCTCATCCAAGATCAGCAGACTGCGCCGCGTACTTGCTGAAAGAATGCGCGATGTTTCGATCATCTCGACCATGAATGTGCTGTAACCCGCATGGATTTCGTCTTGCGCGCCGATGCGGGCAAAGATGCGATCCACCATGCCGATTGTCGCTTCATCTGCCGGGACAAACGAGCCAATCTGCGCCATCAGCGTGATCAACGCTACCTGACGGATATAGGTCGATTTGCCCGCCATATTTGGACCCGTGATCAAATGAATGCGCGACATGCTGTCGAAATGGGTGTCGTTCGGCACATAGCGGACTCCGCTTTCGAGCATACCTTCGACGACGGGGTGCCGCCCATCCTTGATCACCAGCAGGTCATCGTCTGTCAGGGTGGGACGGGTATAACCTTCACGTGCTGCCACATCTGCCAGCGAAGTGAAAGCATCGAGATGGGCGATCATGCGCGCCGTGCTGAGGAGGCGTTCCCCGTCGCGGCTTAATGCGCTGCACAATTCACCGAACAGCCGCCGTTCGACCGCGAGAATCTGTTCCTCGGCGTTGAGGACGAGTGTTTCGTATTCTTTCAATTCTGGTGTGATAAAACGCTCCGCATTGACGAGCGTCTGCTTGCGGACGTAATCAGAAGGAACGCGGTCAGCATTGGCGTTGCTGACTTCGATGTAATAGCCGAATACCTTGTTGAAGCCGATCTTGAGCGAAGCGATTCCGGTGCGTTTGCGCTCGTGCGGCTCTAGATTGGCGATCCATTCGCGGGCGTCACGGGTTGCGTTCAGGATTTCATCAAGTTCTTCGGAATAACCGGGGCGAATGATGCCTGTGTCGTTGAGCGTGGCGGGCGGTTCATCTGCAATGGCACGCCCCACCTGATCGACCACACCGTCGCACGGATCGAGCCGTTCCGCAATCGCACGCAGCGCCGGAATATGATGGATGAGCGCGACCAGCGCCGGAACAATTTCGAGACTCTGCCGCAGTGCCAGCAGGTCACGCGGTCCAGCTTTGCCGATCATCAAGCGGTTGCTCAGGCGTTCGAGATCGCTGACTCCTTTCAAATGGGCGCGAATTTCGGCGCGTAGGACTTCATCGCCGACCAGTGCCTCAACCGCATCCAGCCGCGCATTCAGCCGTTTGACATCGAGCAGCGGTTGATTGACCCACGAACGGAGCAGACGCGCGCCCATCGCCGTCACCGTGCGATCCATGATGCCGAGTAAGCTCCCTTGAGCTTTACGGCTGCGGATCGTCTCTGTCAGTTCCAGATTGCGCCGTGTGAATTGATCCAGCACCATAAACGCGGCGGTCGAGTACGGGCGCACCGTGGTGAGCTGCACCAAACTCGATTTTTTGGTATCGCGTAAATACTGGAGCATTGCACCCGCCGCACAAATCGCATACGGCATTTCACCGATGCCGAAGCCGTCAAGCGTTTTGACATTGAAGTGATCGCGCATCACGTTCTCAGCGGTAGCATGTTCAAAGCGCCAATCCTGCGCAGGTGTGATGTGAATACCCGCCGGAAATGTCACGCCGCGTTCGTTCCACGCTTGCGGGAGCAGGACTTCGCTCGGTTGCAAGCGCGCGAGTTCTTCCAACACTTGTACAGCGGCGTTATCACCATCCAATTGGGTGACAGCGAATTCGCCCGTCGTGATGTCGCTGTATGCCAGCCCGACCGCTGTCCATGCGCCGCCTGCATCCCCGACCGGAAACAACGCCATAAGATAATTAGGCTTGTCGTCGGCGAGTAGTTCAGGCTCCAAAATCGTGCCGGGGGTAATCACCCGTGTGACTTCGCGTTCAACCAGTCCGCGCCCGTTTGGCTCGGTGATTTGTTCGCACACAGCGACGTGATACCCTTTTTCGATCAAGCGGGCGATATAGTTTTCAACCGCATGATGCGGCACCCCCGCCATCGGAATACGGTTATCTTTGCTGACAGGGCGGCTCGTCAGGACGAGATCGAGTTCACGCGCGGCGGTCTGCGCGTCCTCATCAAACGTCTCGTAGAAATCGCCTAAGCGAAACAGCAAAATACATTCAGGATATTCACGCTTTATGTCCAAATACTGCTGACGCAGCGGTGTAAGCTGAGACATTTCGAGTATACTCTTGCCGATAACCCGGACATTTTTAGCAGGGTACGAACACATATTCTAACTCGCCCGATAGGGCGCATCAATTATAAGTGAGGTCTTGAGCATGGCGAAATCCGTGATCATCGGTGTTGATCTGGGCGGCACACGGCTTCGGGCGGCGCGGCTCGATGAGCGGCTGACCGTTTTGGAACGTCGTGAGGTGCTGACTCATGCCGACGAAGGGGTGGACGCCACGCTGGAGCGGATGAGAGACTTGATCGCGCAAATGCTGCCAACCGATGGCACACCTGTCCTCGGGATTGGCGTAAGCGCGCCGGGACCCTCGAATCCAAAAACTGGCGTGGTTGTCGCGCCGCCAAACTTGAAAGGTTGGCACAATGTTCCACTCGTGCGCTTTTTGCACGATCACTTCAAGGTGCCGACATATTTAGGCAATGACGCGAATGTTGCCGCATTGGCGGAAGTTGTACGCGGGGCGGCGAAAGGCACACGCGATGCGATCTTCATCACCGTAAGCACAGGCATCGGCGGCGGGGTCATCATCGACGGTAAGATGCTGCTGGGACACGAGGGCATCGGTGCGGAACTGGGACACATCATCATGATTGTTGATGGCAAAGTGTCCACATTGGAAAAAGAAGCGGCAGGTCCGGCGCTGGCGCGTCAGCTTCGCGCACGCATTGAAGCCGGAGAGTCGTCCTCTGCGCTGGAATTTTGCGATGGCGATATCACCCAGATCAGCGGCGGCACGGTCGGCAGAGCGGCGCAAGCGGGCGATAAGCTGGCGCTGGAAATTGTCGCGCGTGCGGGACATATCCTCGGTTTGGGAATGGTCAGCTTCCTGCATATCTTTAACCCCGAAATTCTGGTTTTCGGCGGCGGCGTGAGCAATCTCGGCGAACTGCTGTTCAAACCGATGCGTGAAGCGATCCATACCTACTCGATCGACGGGTCTTACTGGCAGAATCTGCGTATTGAACCGGCGGCACTGGGTGATAATGTCAGTTTGGTCGGTGCGGGTGCGCTCGTCATCACACAGGGCGGTGTTGAGGACGTGAGCCAAGTGGTTGAGGAACTCGCGGAAGGGTAGACCGTTTTCTGGCGTAAAATCTGATGCGAATCTATGACGGGCGTGATTCAATGGGACATAGTTTGCCCAACGAGGCATGAGCCATGCTAACGTTAATTGACTTTCGCGTCCGCCAGCGCGATTTTTTGCTGGAAATTGCCCGCGCAATCACAGAACAGCTTGACCTCACGGAAGTACTCAAGCGCGTTTTGCACGCGTCCGTGGTGATGTTAAGCGGGACAATCGGCGTGATTGCGCTGCGTGACCCGAATGGCACGTACCGCGTGCGTGCCACGATGGGTATTGATTCGGCGCAAGTTCCCCAACTTAATGATCAGTTCCGCGACTTGATCGCCAGCCTGAACGAGAATTTCGATTACGAAGTGTTGAATACGAAACTCGGTGAGATGGCGTCCATGTTGGATGGACGACTGCGCCAATCGTTCGCGCTTCCGCTTATCTTTGCGGAAGAACCACTCGGTATGCTCATTATCTTTCGAGCCTTCCGGGGCGGCGCGACACCGGATGATGTTCAAGTGCTTCAGAGCTTCGCGGATCAAGCCGCAATCGCCGTACATAATGCCCAGATGTACGAACGCATCGATCATGAGCGGCGGCGATTGGCGGCGATTCTACAGCACAGCGCCGACGGTGTGATGATCCTCGACACGCATTTGACGATCACCAGTTTTAACCGTGCTCTGGAGCGGCTGACCGCATGGCGCGCTCAAGATGCTGTTGGCAAGATGCAAGACGAAGTGATCACATGGGCGCGGGTGAAAAATCCTGATCTGCGAGAAGCGTTGGATAGTGGGTGGGCATCCACCGGGGAACAAGAAACGCCGGAAACGCTTTATGTAGAAGGCGATCTCATTCGTGGTGATGGACTGACGCAAAGCGTTGCGATATTATATGCCCCACTTTATACCGCCAGTGGACAACTGACGAATATCATCGCCAATGTGCGCGATATTACCAACTTCCGTCAGGCACAAGAGATGCAAAATACATTCATCTCGACCGTTTCGCATGAACTTAAAACCCCGGTCGCTTTGATCAAGGGACATGCGGCAACACTCCGGCGTGATGATGTGACGTGGACGGATGATATTGTACGCGAATACTCGACCGTCATCGAGGAAGAATCGGATCGACTGACCGAACTGATCGAAAATCTTTTGACTGCCAGTCGTATTCAGGCGGATCATCGACTGCCGCTCAACATGGGCGATGTTCGGCTTGATCAACTGGCGGCGCGCGCTGTTGAACGTTTTAGCACACAGACAACCGCGCATCGTTTCAAGCTCGAATTTCCGACTGATTTTCCGGTTGTTCCCGGTGATTCGGTTCGTTTACGGCAGGTGATCGATAACCTGTTGGGGAACGCGATCAAGTATTCCCCGGAAGGTGGCAAGATCACGGTTGGCGGTATGGCGGATCCCGGTGAGGTGACGCTGTACGTGCGGGATCAAGGCATTGGGATCAAGGAGAGCGATCAGGAGCGGGTGTTTGATCGGTTCTACCGGGTCGAAGACAAACTCAGCCGCCGCACGCAGGGTACAGGACTCGGCTTGTATCTCGCCAAAGCGATCATTGAGGCACATGGGGGTCGAATCTGGGTTGAGAGTGAACCCGGGCACGGTTCGACTTTTTCCTTCAGCCTTCCCGTCCTGTAACGGACGAAGTTCCCCTCAAGTTTGAGATGGGCAAGGCGCGCTCTTGCCCCTAGAATAGTTTGCATATCCACAGATTAAGGAATGCCCATGTCTGCAAGAAATGTGCAGGTGCAGTGCCCAAATTGTCGTAATACAGTCGGGGCGATCGTCCGGTCGATTGTCGATCCACAGGAAGACCCGGAAGCGAAAATTCAACTCCTTTCAAATACGCTTAACGTCACCCGCTGTCCCAACTGCGGTACGCCGATCACGCTGTCTTCACCGATCATCTATCACGATCATGCGAAGGAACTGCTGATTTCGTACGTGCCGATGGAATTGAATATGCCGCGCGATCAAGCCGATCGGACAGTTGGCGCGCTGCTGAAAGAACTCACCGGGCGTGTTCCGAAAGATCAGATCAAAGGGTATTTCTTTCAGCCCAAACAGGCACTCACCATGCAGGGCTTGATCGAGATGGTTTTGAACGCCGATGGCGTGACCAAAGAAATGCTCGAAGAACAGCGTGAGCGCGCGCGCCTTGCCGAACAACTGATTCAGGCATCTGATGAAGAACTCGTGACGCTTGTTCAAGAGAATGACGCAAAGTTGGATGCACAGTTCTTCCAGACCATGAGCATGATGGCACAGCGGCTCGCCCAAGAAGGGCGTACTGACCTTGCCGGTCATATTCTGCAAACACAGCAGGAGGCGATATCGCTTTCCAGCTTTGGCAAGAAGTTGATCGAAGAACGACGCATACAGGAACAGGTTGTCGCAGAAGTAGCACAGGATGTTCAGGCATTAGGCGAAAATGGCGGCGTCACCCGCGAGTCATTCCTCGATATGGCGATCCGTTACGGTGGTGATGATCAGCGACTTCAGGCGCTTGTTGGCTTGGCGCGCCCCGCATTTGATCATCAGTTTTTCGCGGACTTGGCGACCCGTACCGGACAAGCCCCAGCGGATCAACGCGATCAATTTGACATCCTCCGCGATAAGCTCCTTCAGCTCACGGCAGTGATCGACCAGCAGGCACAGCAGGCACTTCAGGAAGCAGCGAGTTTCCTGCGCGCACTCCTCACCAGCCCGAACCCTGATCAACTGCTTGCAGCAAACCTAGACATGCTCGATGATACATTCATGGCGGTATTGCAGGCGAATTTGCAGGAAGCAGAAAAGACGGGCGATGATGCGATTTTGCGCCGCTTGCAGGAAGTCTATCAGCGGGTTGTGAATGCGCTCCGCCAGACGATGCAGCCTGAACTGCGCTTTTTAAATGATCTGCTGGGGCTGCCCGATGATGCACAGGCGACGGCTGAAATGGCGAAAGGCGCGGCGAATTTTGGTCCGCAAATGATCGAGATGATCGACGCGGTGCATCACATTCTGAGCGAGCGCGGCGAAACCCGCCTGCTCGACCGGCTAACTATGCTCCGCGAGGCGGCGGTCAACGCCTTGCATAAGTAAAGTCGCGGCGGTTTCGTAAACGCCAACATGCACAAAAAGGTAGGCTCCAAGCCTGCCTTTTTTGCTTTCCGAATCGCATTCATTTCTCCTACGGATTCCCTATGGAACCTATGTGATCTGGAAATGTGTCACATGATCGTGTAATCTACCGACCTGATTTGTTCGGTTTCAGCCGACAATTTCTTTTACTGTCTCAAACCGAACACGAGACGTTTAATCAAAGAGGTTTACCACGTATGCATGATATGGCACATCGCACGCGGCGTAATGCCCGTCGCTCCTTAGCCCTGCTGACCGGCATAGTGGCGCTGTTCGCGCTGCTGACTGTAACCCTGAGTGCTCCTGCCAGCGTCGAAGCGCAGCAGGCTGCACCGACCTTTACGCCTGCCGATCCGCTGACTCAGGCGTTCTACATGGTTCGCGACGCCCTCGAAGAACGACACAGCACCGACCTGTCGTTGGTGACTCGCTGGGAGTTTGCCGAAAGCGAATTCCCCAACACAATTACAAGCTGCGTCGATCTGGGTGAAGACGAACAGGCGATCAACTTGTATTGGGGTTGGCGCTTCGTCATCGTTTCATTGAGCAACCAGACGTATGAAGGACGTGCCAGTTTCGATCGTTCGATCATTATCGCGTGTGACCGTGTTGAGGCTCCCGTTTCTCAGCCGACCGCCGCGCCGAATGTCGATCCGAACTTGCCCGCACCTGTGGCGGGAAGCGGTGCGACTGGCAGCTTTGAACTGGGCGGTCACGTGCTGGAACTCAACGGCAACACCGTTGGTCTGATGCGCCGTGCAGGGATGCATTGGGTGAAATACCAACTCCGTTACACGCTGGGTCAAGACCCGAGCACCGCCGCGAACTTGATCGCGGGTGCGCGTGCCAACGGCTTTAAGATTCTGCTGGGGATCGTCGGCAGCCCGTCTGAACTTGGCGCGAGCTTTGACAGCTACATTCAGAGTTACGCACAATTCGTCGCGGGTGTCGCACGGTTGGGCGCAGATGCGATCGAAGTATGGAATGAACCGAACATCGACCGCGAATGGCCCGCCGGACAGATCAACGGCGCGAACTATACACGTTTGCTGGCGGCAGCATTCAACGCCATCAAGAGCACAGGCGCATCCACCATCGTGATCAGCGGCGCACCTGCACCGACGGGCTACTTCGGCTCGGCGGGATGCGGTTCGGGCGGTTGCAATGACGATACGTTTATGCAGCAGATGGCACAGGCTGGCGCAGCGAGCTACATGGACTGCGTGGGCTTGCACTATAACGAAGGCATCATCGCGCCGAGCCAGAACAGCGGCGATCCGCGCGGTGGCTACCCGACTTACTACTTCAGCTCGATGACCGCACGCGGCTATAACCCCTTCAGCCGTCCGGTGTGTTATACCGAGCTGGGCTATCTGTCGCCTGAAGGCTTCCAATCGCCGCTCCCCGGCTCGTTTGCGTGGGCGCAGAACACCAGCGTCTCCGAACATGCGTCGTGGTTGGCAGAAGCCGCCTCGCTTGCAGCACAGTCCGGTCGCGTTCGTCTCATGATTGTTTGGAACGTGGATTTCCCGTTCTATACCGCTACCGACCCGATGGGCGGCTATGCGATGTCGCGTCCTGATGGGACATGCCCCGCGTGCGATGCTCTCGGTCGCGTAATGGGCAGTTAGTCCAGTTTTATGCAGTCGAAAGGGCGCTCGCATGAGCGCCCTTTTTATTTTCAAATCAATATTACGGTTTTCAAACTTGACCCGTCAGCGAAACCGGGTATGATATATCAAGATTTATATATCAAGTTTGATGTATGGAGGCGAATGCTTCGCTATCTTCTACTCGGTATGCTGAACTACCGTCCGATGAACGGCTACCAGCTTAAGCAGTTCATGGAAACATCGACGGCACATTTTTGGCACGCAAAATTGAGCCAGATTTATATGACCCTGAAGGCAATGGAGGAGGAAAAGCTGTTGACCTCCCATGTAGAGCCTCAGGACGATAAACCTGACCGCCGCATGTACACGATCACGGATGCGGGACGCGCTGAACTGCGCTCATGGTTGCTGACACCGCTCACCGACCTTGAACCAGCGAAAGAGCCGCTTCTGCTCAAGCTGTTCTTTTCCGGTCAGGTAGACCGGGAGACACTCCTCGCGCAGCTTCAAGTACAGCGTTCCCTGTTTGCGCGTTTGGGGGAGTTATACCGGGAAGAAGTCGCCGCCCGTATCCGACAAATTGCGGAAGGGCAGCCCGCACTCCAAAAGGATGCGCTTCTATGGGAAGCCACCCGACGGCTTGGTGAACTAACGACCGACCTTTACGTCCGCTGGTTAGATGAAACCATGCAGATGATTCGCGAACATTTCGACTAACAAGGATGCTCACATGAATGCTCAGTCACAGGCTTCGTTCCGCTTTCGTCATGGGGTTTTTATTGCTCTTGCGCTGCTTTCCGTTGGCGTGTTGATCGGCACACGCCAAGTCGTCAATAACATTGTCGGACCCATCACGGATATGAATGCTCGTGTCACAGCCGATGCGCTCTATCAAGGGGTAACGGTTGTCTTGGCGCTGCTGTTTCTGCTGCTAGTGCGTGCCGTGCATCCCGAAAACTTCAAACGGTTTGCCCGCCTTGGCGAGAGCAGCGCACACCCTGAGCCGATCAGCTTTCTCGGCATCAAAGCGACCGATACATGGCGCAGCACAGGGATTCAATTCGCGATCGTCGTCACAATCGCGACGGCAGTCTTTATCTACTTGAATGTTTTGAACAGCACATTTCCTGTTGATCGGTTGATCGCCGCGCTGCCGTTCGCGTTGATTTTCGCCGTCACAAACGCATTTGTCGAAGAAGCGCTGACCCGGTTCGGGATCGTTGTACCGCTGTACGGCGTCATGCCTCCCGGCACCATCTATATCGCCTCTGCGCTTGTGTTCGGTATCCCGCACTATTTCGGTACTCCGGGCGGCGTGTTGGGCGCGATCATGGCGGGTTTTATGGGATGGCTGCTGGCTAAATCGATGGTTGAGACTCGCGGTGTGTGGTGGGCGTGGTTTATCCACTTCTTGCAGGATGTGGTTATCCTGACGGCGGTGATCGCCGTCGCATAATTCGAACCTTCTGATCCGGTTTAAGGGCGCTTCTCACACGAGGAGCGCCTTTTTTGTCGATGCGCATATTACGACAATGAAACGAATCCTCTACGCCAAATTGCGGTCATGTGCCGTCACAATGACCCTGACTGAAGCAGACATGGGTCATAGGGTATTGCAGTCATGAACAAGACACTCCAGTTCAACAATGGAATTCGTCTTCGCCAATGGGCATTTGTTATCGGTGCATTCGCGTTGATGACGATTGCTGTGATCGCGCATCACCTAATGGTCAACGGAAACGCGGCGTATATCGATATGCGCGGCGTATTGAGCGCTGAAATGTGGTATCAGGTTGTGCTGGCAGGGCTGGCGCTGGCGTATCTGGTCGCTGTCAAGGTTGTGCATCCCCTCAAATATCAAATGTTTGATCAAGGCGGCAGCAGTGCCGCGTATCCCGCTCCGGTGATCGCGCTTGGTATTTCCGGCACGCATTCATGGCGGGTGGTGGGGCGAGTGGGGGTGATTGTGTTCGGCGCGATTGCGCTGTTCTATGCCTATGTGAGCGTGTGGCATCGTGTGATTCCGCCGCTGGAGCAGATCATCCCGGCGTTGGGACTCGGCGCAGTGCTTGCGGGTGGGAGTGCGTTCGCTGTAACAGTGATTACGCGCTTCGGAATCGTCGTCACGCTGCATGATGTGCTGCCTGCGCGGACAATTTATCTACTGACCGCGCTTCTGTACGCTGTGCCCCAGTATTATCTATTCCCCGGCGGCATCGTGCGCGCCGTGATCGCTGGTGTAATGGGCTGGTTGCTCGCCAAGTCGATTTTAGAAACGCGCGGCGCAGTCTGGGCATGGAGCATCCAGTTTGTTTATGACTGGGTGGTGTACAGCGCACTGCTTTCCATGATGAGCTTATAACGCGCTAATCACCTGCAAGCGGGAGCGGCGTTTCTGCGATATCGTAATGGCGCAAGCGTTCATCGTAAGCGCTCATGATGAAATGTCCGTGATCTTCAAAGTGACCTTTGACATGATCGCGATCAAGCCGCGCCGCTGCGTGCGGCTTTTCTAATTCCGGCGCGAACCGGTACATCTTGCGGCGGTGTTCCCACGCATCGAGCGAATCGCCCAATTTGCCGCTTAATAAGCGCTCGGCGGCGCGTTTGAACCACGCAATGAAACGGTTTTGACCGATTTCCGGCAGATCATAAAATGGCTGTGCGGAATTTGGCATTTGCTGGCAGACCCACTTATTTGCATCGCGCATTTTCTCATAGAGTGCGCGACCATGAAGCGGGATCATCTGCGCGACTTCGTGCGCGATATACAGCGTCTGTCGTGATTGCACGAGTGCCTGTTCTGAAAGGACGTAATTGGGGCAAATCGTAATCCCGCGCAGTTTTGCTAACCGCACCAGAATGACCGCGAATAACCGCGCCGTCCAGACGCGTCCCGACGCAGTGATCAGCAAATAATCGATATCATCACTGGCATGCGCGGCATTCCGCATCGCCAGCGCCCCTGTGAGCGCCACCATACGGACAAATGGCAGATACGACAGCCATCCGCCGCAGCGCATCGCCTGTGACCATAACTGCGCGCTGGCGTGTTCGTGGGCGCGGCGTATTTCGACGATTTCGCCGCGTCCGCGACAAAACCAATAGCCTTCAGCACTTTCGATGAAAAAACGCAGCGCATCGGAATTGTGCAGCGTCGACTCGATCTGCGAAAGGGAATACGGCGAATCAGCGATCAGGAAGTGGGCAATCTCGCGTGAGGTCATCGGGAAGTTGAATACGTCGGCGTAGACCACAGTTCGCACTACAGCTTCTTCGATTAAATTCACGCATTGTTCCTTCGCTAATCCCACCTCCATAACCAGACATCCTGATAACGGCAGGTGGTTGTAATCGTCTCGTAATTGACCACGGCTGTACCAACTTCGCCAGCGCGTGCCGAAATGGGCAGTGATCCTGCAAGTGCGCCATCAAGGTAGTAGTACAGTGTATTCACATCAGCGATCAGGAGCAAATGGTGCAGCCCGCTTTCTAATGCAGGATGTTCACCAAACACGCCGGGCAGAAATATATCGCCGCTGCGTTGAGACAAGCCATAACCACCCGATTGATCGAGAAATGCGAGGAAATAATCGCCTTCGTCCGCATAGCTCACAACCAAGCCGCACCCTGCCATCCCCGCGCGTGCACCCTGAATTTCGACCATCGCGCCCATCGCAAAGTGTGTGTAAGTTGTTCCGCGTCCGAGCATCAAACGGTTGACGCCATCACGGGCGTACTCGACGGTGCTTTCCGGCACTGTGAGCGCCATCGTGCCGTTGGCACTGATTACATGCCGGAGTTCCAATGCGCGCTGCATTTCGGCGGCAGACGAGACGATCACCTGCTGCGGGATAACGCGTCCACCATTCACGAAATGCGGCGTTGTAGCGACAAACTGTGTAATCGTGGCGGTTGTGGTGCTGTTCAGTGACGCCGGCGTTCCGACGACAATTCCGACACTTCCCGCCCGTACAATCGTGTTATCGACAACGCTGCCGATGTAACCACCGTTATAGTAGAAATCAAAGCCAACAC
>CALBRY010000476.1 GCA_937927665.1 uncultured Chloroflexota bacterium | reverse complement strand
GAGCGTATAACGCCGCGCTTCGTCCACCTCGGCAATGTTGAAACTCGCCAGCGCTTCAAAACGCTCGTTTTCGATGCTGATCGACTGCCCGATCAGGTCTGCCATCGTTTTGGCAAGGTCTTTCAGATCACCGCCGTCGAGCACAAGCTGCGTCAGCACGCGATGAATATGCAGCGACCGTTCGATCATCGCGTAATTTTCGTCGATCACATGCTGGTTGACCGCCCGTGCTACGTCGATAAATCGCGCCTGAAATGGAATTTCGATCAGCGGCAGTCCGGCTTGATCGGCAATTTCGCGCCATAAATCCGGCGTGCGTTCGATATAGCGCCCGACCGCAATCGTAAGCGCCGCGACCCCTTTTTCTGCCATCGCCAAGAGATACGCGCGCTGTTCCGATGGGAGAGTCGGCAGATTGATCGATGTTGTTAAAACGAGTTCGCCGCCGTTTAGCCAGTCGGGGGCATCCGGTACGCCGGTCACATGAACCCATCGCACGGGATTCGATGCGCCGCGCTCCCCTGCTACCAATCGAGCGCCTTCAAGTTCCGGGAGTTTTAAGACATCTGCTACAGTAAACATAGGGTTGTGTCGTCTCTATTGAAGGGAGAAAGTTAAAAGTCGAAAGTCAAAAGTTGAAAGCAAAGCCACCTTTTAACTTTCAACTTCTTTTCGCTTCACTCCTCAAGCATCAACCGTTTCAGGTGATCGATATCCTCGGCTGTGACGCTTGCCCGCTCCAGATATGCCTCGACCGATCCATAAGTCTTGTGCAGGTGATCGATCGCGCCTTTCATCACAGCAGGGCTCGCGGTCAGCAGGGGACGAAGATCATCTACGGAAATCCCGAAGCGTTTGAGCGGCGCAATGGTGCGATCCATCACTTCGCGGAAATAGCTGAAATACAGGTTGCTCAGGCTGTAATCCTGAATCACGATTTCTTCTGATACGCCGAGCGCAACCAAAAGCAGGGCAACCGCCATCCCTGCGCGGTCTTTCCCGGCGGTGCAGTGAATGATCGCGGGAAGGTTATTCTCATCCTTTAGGTGATGGAAGATACGGGCGAATGCCGCCGCGTTTTCGTCCAATACCACCCGCGCATACCCTTCGAGCATGATCGCATCGACGCGATTCCAATTCGAGAAGATGCGCGCCATCCGCACAAACGGATTGCTCGGATCAACGATAGGGAGCAGCAGCACATTCGGCGCAGGCGTCGGCAGTCGATCCGGGCGTTCGCTCACTTCTTCCGCGCTGCGCAGATCGCACACGAGCTTAACGCCTAACTCACTCATGTACGCGACTGATTCATCAGAAAGTTGGCTCAGATTGGCGGAACGATACACACGTCCCCAACGCACGGTTTTTCCGTCTTTGGTCGGGTAGCCGCCAATATCTCGAAAGTTGAACGCCCCTTTAAGATGCAGCACCCGCTCGGCGGTGACGACCTCTTCGATCAATGCACCCGCTTTGTAGATCGTCAAGCAGTAATATGTGCGTCTGCCGGGGTACGGGTCTTGTGTGATGAGATATTCACTCGCATTGGTGACGGTCGCAACTTCGGTCGGGAAATCGCCGGTGTTTGTTCCGGCGCGGCTTCGCACCTCGTCGCCATCGACACGCCAAGAAATACGAATCGAGTTGTCTTGATTGCGCTCGACGCTGACATGAAGCTGCGGAACGGTGATAAACGTTTCCGCCAGTGGGTATTCCAACTGCCAACTGAGCATCGCGTTACGCAGTCGCCAAATGAAGATTGTGCCGATGAACAGCATCACCGCACCCACTTTGACGGCGGTATTGACCGCTTTATTTGCCACAACGCCTCCTTATGATATTTCGCGCTTCTCGCTTAGGGTTCGTAGACGGTGACCGTTTCCGCCAGATTTTTCACCCACAGCAAGCGATACCGACCAGCGGCGCGCATCCGCTCGAAAACTCCGGCGGCATCCAGCGGATCAAGGTCAATGCAGTAGCGGTATGTTGAAACGTGCAGTCCTGCCGTATCTTCGTAATCGTGTTCTTCAACGCGCAACCGCACCGCTTCACCAACCATGACCGCCAGCACAGGCGAATGGGATCGCGTGCTGGAATGTGCCTCCATCGTCAGGATGCGGCTCAAGGAATGGACGAATACGGGCGGCGGTTCGGGGCTGGCGGTAAAAATCGTGGCGACTTCGCCCGCGCCTGCCTGTACAAGCGTACTGAACTGCGCGCTCGGCAGCGGCTGACCGGGGCGGTTGATGATCTGGATGCCTGATAGATTATCCTCAAAGATCAGTGGGTAACACGGTGCAAGTTTTTCGAGAATCGACCATGCGAAATTCACCCGCAGACGATCGCCGACATCGTGATGCCCACGCCCGATATAGACTTGAAAGCCGTAATCCGGGTGGCGGTCAAGCACACCAGCGCCGACATCAAACCATTTGTAAGCGCCGCTGTATAGGTACAGAACATCTTCGCCCCGGTCGGTGACACGCTGGAGCCGCCGTCCTAGAATTTGTTCTAAGCTCTTCGCGAAGGCTTCAGGTGTTTCCTCCGACTTTGTGAATAGATCGATATACCGGCTCACACGCACCATCCCCTGTGTCGGAATTAATTGTAGCAGGGTTTACATACTTGACGCCCCGCCTTTGGGTAGGTCTGTTCTCACCCGGACGGCGCACCATAAAAATAGTGTAGAAGTTTTTCGATTCACGTTACAAATGCTTCAACTGAACGGTGAACTTGCAGTATGATAGAAAGCGAATTACGCGAACAGGCATAGGGTTTTCACGATGAATCGGCTGCCAGTGCTTGCAAAAATCACCTGGAATGATCCCCAATCCGGGAACACCAGCGAATTCTTTTTGACTGAAGGCGCAACCGCCAGCATTGGACGGCTGGAAAGCAACGATGTTTGCATTAAAGAGCAGCACGTCTCGCGCCAGCACGCGGTGATCAATTACCGCGACGGACTTTTCTTGATCACCGATCTGGGCAGCGCGAACGGTGTATGGGTCAATGATCAGCGTGTGATCGATCCGTATCCGCTTGCTGCCGGAGATGAGATCCGCCTGTATGTGCCGACGATCCAGTTTAGCGCAGTGCTGACCGACGAAGACCCCAGCGGCGAACATGTCACAGTGATCACTGCCAGCACAGGAATGGATGGCGCGGGGCGTTTGGTTGTCACGAATGGACCGCAAGAAGGCACGAGCATCCCGCTGGTGGGAGCATCGGTGCGGGTGGGTCGTGCGACCAGTAAAGCCGATTGGGAAATCTGCTTACAAGACCCGTCCGTTTCGCGTCCGCATGCCCGCCTTGAGTGTATCGAGTCCACATGGATTGTGTATGACTTGGGGAGCGCAAACGGAACGCTGGTGAACGGATCACCGATCAACGAGAAAGGGCGCGCACTCCGTGACGGGGATGTGATCACGTTCGGGGCGACTCTGACGCTGTTCCGGTCGAATTAATCAGCCGCCCCCAAACCCATTCGGATAACGCGCCTGCCATTCTTCGCGCAGTATACCGTACCCGATCGCGTCGTAATGCACGCCGTTGACGATGCGCGCCTTGCGGAAGCGTCCTTCCAGTTGATACCCCAACTTTTCCGCCAAGCGCATCATGCCTGTGTTGCCTGACCATGTTTGCAGATCGAGCCGCACCAGCGCGGGAACTTCTGCAAACTGGTAATCCATCCACAAGCCGAGTGCCTCAAAGCCTAACCCTTGACCCCACAGCGCCGGATCGTAAATCGCGATGCCGAGCGCCAACCAGTTTGTTTCTACGCTGATCCAGTAGCGCGACACCTGCCCGATCAAGCGGTTTTGCTGGCGTTCCGCGATGATCAAGCGTTGGCGCGGGTTCGCAAAGTCGTTTTCGAGGATGCGCGTTCGGATGCTCTCGATAATGCCGGGGATTTCATTGGCGGCGGCGTGACCGTAATACGGTCCGTCAAGTTCCTGCCAGCGATGTCCCGGCTGAAGCCACGCGGCATAGCTGTCGAGATCGTCAAGCGCCCAATCGCGCAGCCGCACGCGCTTTCCCTCTAACTGAATGCTGTCCATAAATACCTCTGTCTTTCCGTTCCGCATTTCGGGTAACGTGTTTGCGCCCCTCTCCGAATTCGGGGAGGGGCTGGGGGAGGGGTTCTCGCTAGTCTTTCGTTAGTGTGAGCGGCTGCGCCCAATCGTGATACGGCAGCAGATCAGCGAGCGGCAGCACCTTGTCCGTATCGAGGATCACTTCCGTGCGGATATTTTCGTGATTGATCTGCCACATAAATTCACGACAGCGCCCGCATGGAGAGAGAAAGAAGAACTCCCCTTGATCGTTCAGCCACACCGCGACCACTTTTTCGATCCGCGTCTCGCCCGCCGTGATCATCGCGGCAATCGCGCTGTGTTCCGCGCAAAAACCGATCCCCGACGGCATATCCATGCACACGCCGAGATAAATATTCCCCTTGTCGGTGATCAGCGCCGCACCCACGCCTCCCGCCGCATTTTCGCCTAGATCGCGGTGATAGGTCACGGATTTCGCCTGCTCGATCAATGTCTGATTGGAAATGTCTGCCATACGCTACTCTCGCTCACCTTCTATCGGAGTCGATGCATCGCTCACCCGCTTCATTCGTTCGGTGTCGCCCATGCCGGGATACCACTCATCGGGGAGCGCCCCCATCGGCTGAGTCACCACCAAGCCGCCTAAATCGCGCGCGATCACTTCTAACATTTTCGGGTTTGTCCACGTCACGGCATCGACTTGAACCGCGACCGCACCCGCTTCGAGATAATCGCGCGCATCTTGTGGATTCATGATCCCGCCCGCGCCGATCACGGGGGCTTTTAACCGCCGCGCCATTTGACCGACCAGCCGCAGCACCAGCGGCTTGACGATCGGGCTGTACAAGCGTCCGCTCACCAACCGACCCGCTGCATCGCGCGCGGT
>CALBRY010000475.1 GCA_937927665.1 uncultured Chloroflexota bacterium | reverse complement strand
TTTTCAAAGGCGACAGCGATGGAGGAGGGACTGCCCGCAATCGGTTCGGCAGAGGGTGATTCTGGCATGTCCGGGTCAGAGTCGTCGAAGTCGATGCCACGCTCCAACAACAGCGGTTCACTTCCCTTAGTTCCGTTCAATCGCCGCTTCCAATCATCACGCTCGTAGAAGCGCGTCGCCCACGCTTCACCGGTTTATCTTTGCGCTCTTGATGTCGTCGACCAATGTATTGAGGTAGCCGAACGGTGAACGCAGTTCCAGCCTCACCTGATAAGCTAAACGGAAGCAGATCCTCATGGATGTTGATTCTAGCTAAGAGTTTCGCTTGCTGACTGCAGTATGTTCGGGTAACCATACGCTTAAATCTGCCTTAAATCTCCCCGATCGGCAGTAGAATCATGTGTAATCGATAAGGCTGCATACGATGACGCATATACTGCTGATTGACGATGAACGTAAACTAACTGATCCTCTCCGCTCATCCTTTGAGCGAGCCGGATATCAAGTAACCGTCGCAAACGACGGTCACACGGGACTAAGTTTGGCACTGGTCGCAAAGCCTGATGTAATTGTGCTGGATGTGATGATGCCCGGTCTGGATGGTTGGCAGGTTTGTCAGGCGATCCGCGCGCACAGCACCACGCCGATTATCATGCTCACGGCATTGGACGAAAGCACGGATCGGATCAATGGGCTGGACATGGGCGCAGACGACTATCTGGTCAAGCCATTTGGCTATAAAGAATTGGAAGCTCATGTTCGGGCGATCCTTCGCCGCCTGAAGTTAGATCAAGGACAACCGCTGCCCCAACGAATCACGGTGGGAGAAATCACGCTCGACCTACAAGCGCACATCGTTACGCGCGGCGGGCAGGAACTAACCATGCGGCAGAAAGAGTATGAAATTCTCACCCTGTTGATGACAAACTTGGGGAAGGTTGTCACGAGGGAACACCTATTTGATGAAGTTTGGGGTACAGACTGGTTGGGGGATACACGCACGCTCGATGTGCATATGAGTTGGCTTCGCGCAAAGTTGGAATCTGATCCCGCAAATCCTGTTTATTTACAGACCGTACGTGGCGTCGGGTATCGGTTTGCCGATCCAACGAACGGAGCCTAAAGATCATGCTTAACCGCCTAACGATTCGTCAGCGCATCCTCATGATTTTTATCGTGATTGCCTGCGTAGGCGGAACACTTCAGTTTATCATCGCTGGAAGGCAGCTTGAGTCAGCAACCCTAGAGTTTTATCAACATCATCTTGAAACTGACGCTTTGTTAGTTGCGGCTACCTTTGCAGAACCACTAGGACACTATCTGGAAGGCGAGGGAGACGACGGAATTGGGCGTATCCTAACCACACTCCAGCGGGAAGTTGGGCACAACTACCTGATTCTTGATCGAAGTTATCGAGTCGTCGGTTACACAGCCAATACAGGCTATGAACAGGTCGATCATGTTCCGGTAACACCTGATCTGGCAGAGGCGGCTACAGAACAAATGGGGGCGGATATTCGTCCGAACAGTGCCGGAGAAGCGACGTTATATTTGGCGGTGTCTGTCCTATATGAAGGAGAAGCATTGGGGTATCTCGTGCTGTCCGAGCCGATGCAGCCTGCCTATCTGGAAGTTAGTCGTCGTTATGTGGAGCTTGCGGTTGCCACTCTCCCCGTGATCGTTCTTGTCATTGCCGCTTCGCTGTGGGTTTCCGGTACGATTTCACGTCCTGTTCAGCACCTCCGCAATTCTGCGCTACAAATGGCAAAAGGCGCGCTCGATACGCGTATCCAGATCGGCTCACAGGATGAGATTGGTCAGCTTGCCGAAGCGCTCAATTACATGGCAGGGCAGCTTGAAACACTCATGAAAACGCAGCGCAGTTTTGTCAGCAACGCCGCCCACGAGCTTCGCACCCCGTTGATGACACTTAAGCTGCGTGCCGAAGCCCTGTGCGACGAAACGCTTCCTGCCGCTGAACGAGATACGTACCTGTCCGAGATTCGGCAGGAGATCGATCATATGGCAGAACTCGTCACCTCGCTTCTCATGCTGGCGCGCATCGACGAAGGTCGGCATGTGCAAAAGGGCATCGTGACGGATACGGTTTCCACGCTGCATGACATTATCCGGCATTGGCGGATCGAAGCCGAAGGGAAAGGCTTGCAGTTCAAGACACAAATCGATCCCGAACTGCCCGATCTGCCGATGAGCGCGAATGATCTGCGACTTGTTCTCGATAATTTGTTGTCGAACGCCATCAAATATACCGCTCAGGGCAGCGTGTATCTGACTGTTTCGCATCAACACGAGGCGGTTTTATTTGAAATCCGCGATACAGGCATCGGATTCGCGTCGGAACAAGGGGGGCGCTTGTTTGACCGTTTTTATCGTTCAGATGCTGTGCGGGGTACGTTTGCAGGAAACGGATTGGGACTCTCGATCGTCAAAGCGCTGCTTCAGCGTTATGGAGGGAAGATTCAGGCTGCCAGTGCCGGTTTAGGGCAAGGATCGACCTTCAAAATCAGTTTGCCATCCCGCGTAGCTGATTCTATGTCGACATCCTAAACGGCAGGACAACCACCGCAATCGGAGCCGTTTTACCTTTCAAAGTCAATTGACGATTCTCTAAAGATGGATGGCTAAGCGGCTGCGTGAGTTTCTGACAAGCATCCTGACTCATCACGATGCTGCCGGACTGCGCTTGAGTTTGTAAACGTGCGGCAATATTGACCGTATCTCCAAATACCCCATACTGCCGGGTTTGCTCTCCGCCAACCAATCCTTCAATCAATTCTCCAGTATGAATGCCGATTCCAAAACTTAACCCATAGGCGCTTAACTTGCTGGCGATGACGGGTTGCAGGGCAAGTGCCGCGTGCAGCGCCTCATCCGCTGTATGGAAACGGGTCATCACCTCATCACCGGTCATCTGAATTTTGAAGCCGTTGTGTGCCTTGATGATGGACTCGGCAGCCCGATAAAACTGGTTGATGACCTCAACCACTTCGTGAGCAGAATGCGCCTCTGACCAAGGGGTGAAGCCGCGAATATCCATAAAAAGAACGGTGCGCTCACCGCTGTGTAATGCCAGCGCTCGATCATCGGTGTACGCCTGCTGAATAAGGGAGTCATCGAATGACCACGAGGCAATTTGTTCGAAATGACCCGCGATCGCAGCCAACAGACGCTCAAAATGATCGCGCATGATGTTCGCTGTTCCCAGCAGCACCCCGAGGATCAGGGTTCCGAGTAAGATGAACAGATGCGCGGAGTCGTTCAGCCAATATGCTCCGAAGTCTAGAGAAACCACATCCCATTCAGACAGCATATAGTTTGCCGGGAGGAGCAAAACCAGAAAAAGCGATTTGAGCAGAATAGCCAGCCATCTCGCCTTGGTTTGCAGGAGATATGTGATCGCCATAGCGGCTGCCCATGCCCAATAGACGATATGATACGGTTCGTTTAGGAATCCATTCATGCCTTCGAGCATCACATCGATAACGGTGTAGATCATGGGGGCAATAAAATGATGCCACCAATAACGGTGTTCCGAATCGCGGCAGATTACCCATGCTTGGATAAGGCTGGAGCCGAGCAGGATCCAATGAGGGAGAGAAACAAAATACGCTCCCACGCCCCTTAAGGTGCTCTGACGTACCATATCGAATATCCAGAAGACGCTGCTGTTGGTGACCAATTCTTGCACAAACTGCCGCAGCCAGCTTCCATAAAGCCTGCGCTTATCGAGAAATTGTTCGTTCATCATTTGCCTTAAGGTCGAAGCGTTACAGAAGGGAGCAGAAACGATGCGCGCCGATTTCTACGCCCTTCTTCCATTATTCGGACACATTCGCTTGTTTGGTGGTGGTTCGTGCAGGTGCAGGCGATGATTTCCCCTGATCTTTTCCCAATCGTATCCCTAACAGCAGGACGACCATCACCACACCGCCGCCAACGAGCATTCGCAAGCCCGGATTAGTACCTTCCGTACCGGCGAAAATTCCATGCAAGGAGACTAAACCGAAAGCCGCATAACTGGCATAGTGAAGCCGCTTCCAAACCGCATGACCGAGTCGTTTCTTAAACGGAAAACTCAATGTCACGATCACAATCACCCAGAATGCCAGCGTCCCTAACCCGACAGCTTCCGGGCGATACGGACCGATAAACGGCACGAACAGATCGCCGAGTGTGTAGGTGAAATAGCTGTCAAACAGCAGTCCCAGTGCGTGCAGAAGCCCAATCACCAATGCCAGCCACGAAATTGTGCTGTGAACCGTCATCGATACAGGACCCGGTGACCAATCCTTGACGAACTGCGTACTGATGAACAACCCCCACAGCGTTGATCCCATCAGCAGGACATAAGCGACAATGCCGGATGAGCGGACTAAATGCCATGCCAGTTTGGTGTCTTCGGTGAGAACCACACTAAAAATGCCGCTCTTGATCATCCATAGGATGGAAAAGCTGATCACGATTAAACTGGCGATCAAAACAAGGATGTCGAGCCGAGCCGTTGATTTTCCTTTGTTCATCGTTGTTTTCTCCTCGGCTGTGAAGAAATCTTCTTCACAGCCGGATAGTTTCAGGTGTGCGATTTAATGGTTAGCGGAATGTGGCGCGGATGCCGTCCATGAGTGTTTGGCGCTGTGCGGCGTTCAGATTCGCTTCCGGGTGCAGTGGGAGATAGATCGGCAGCGGCATTTCACCTTCATCGATGACTTCGATCATCTCGTCCCATTCAATGCGACTGTTCGTCGAAATGTTGAGTTCTTCCCGTCCTTCATGAACATCATGAGCGACCAACCAGCCCATCGGCGCGATATACGAATACCACGGATAGACAGTCTCGTTGGAATGGCAGTCGGCACACGCTTGACGCCAGAGCTGTTCGGCTTCCGGTGAACTCCACACCACTTGCTGGCTAGCAGGCGGGTTATCGAGTTGAAAATCCGGTACCACGAAACGCACCAACTGCAGGAGAACGAAAACGGCGGCGATGATGCCAATCCCCACGGTCAAGATTTTGGGAAACCGGCGTGCAGGAGATGCAGATGTTTGGTTCATGCTCTTCTAGTCCTTGTTCTTGTGCTGTGAAACTGTGTCCGTTTCATTTTTATTGCTTTATTGCGAACGGACACAGGTATAGCTCAGTTAATCGTCGTCGCCTTCATCGTGTTCGTCATCGTGTTCATCATCTTCATGTTCTTCGTGCTCGCCCTCATCGCTGTAGCCGCTGCTTTCTCCCGGTGAGGTGATGATGATCTGTGCTGGCTGCGCGTCCTGAAGCGGAACATTGAACGTTGTCAACGATGTACAAGCGCCTTGTGTTTGAACTGTGCCGCGTGATACCCATGCCGATCCACCGTTTTCTGTCGCAACCACCAACCAGTTATCCTCAGGATTGCGTCCACCGACGATAAATTCCTGATCGCGGTATCCATAACCGAGAACGGTATACCCTGTGCCGGGTCCACTGCGGAGATTGGTCGAACTAACGGCAACGTAGGCGAGACACGGCATCGTGTTTGCCGCGACGACCACCGGGGTCTGCATCACAGTAATGCCGACTTCGTCAGCGGAAACCAAACGGACACCTGCGACGACACTCTGTGAAAGACCACTGCCGAGCAGCGTCATGTGATAGCTGCCCGGATCGAGCAGTAAACTCATTCCGTCTACATGTCCGCCCACCGATTCCACCATGACGACTCCGTCTGCATCGATGATCTGTGCGGTTGCCCCTGCGCCGGGGAATGTCGCCGTGACCATGCCTGCTGATTCTCCGGGAATGGTGAGATCAACCGTATCACCGGGATGATCGGCGCTCAACGGAAGGGAGATCTCTTGACGGGGCGTGATCGCCAGTCCGGTCACGAGTTCAGCAAAACCATAAATCGGCAGTTCCGGAAGCGCTTCAACCTGAACCAGTGCTTCGGCAGTGCCGGGCAGTCGTTCAATCGTCAAAGTGTGCGAACCGCTGTTCGGCGCGATGTTCAGTTCTAAGCCGTGCAAGCGTGAATCTGCGGTAGAAAAGACGACCGCACCCGCCGCATCGGTTAAGCGCACCGCTGCGCCACTAAAACTAATAGCAACCGTTCCCGTTGTATCGGGTGGCAGGGTGATCACCACATCGATCGCAGGGCTGGCATCGTTCAAGGTGATCAGGTTAGCACTGTCTTGGGCATGTATGGATGACAGCGAGAAAGCGCTCAATACGAGCAGCACAACCGACAAGAGGGTAAGACGTTTCATTGGAAATTCCTTTCAGAAATGCGTGACATGAATTCAGGTGTTGCGAGTACGGCGCGATCGTGTCGAACCACAAGCCCTGCTGCGTTCCACTGGGATTGCAGCCAGTTCAGCCCGTCTTCTGCACCACGCAGCAGTACGGCTTTGGCAAATGCTTCGGCAGTCGTGGCATTCGGGTGATGGATACTGACGGTCAAAACATCTGTTTCGGCAGAACGTCCGGTTCGTGGATCGATGATGTGATGCCGCGGCGATCCGTCTTGTGCGAACCAATGTCGAAAGTCGATACCACTGGTCACGAGGCTGGCATCACGCAGCCACAGCGTCACGAGCGGCGTATGTTCAAAAGGATCGGCGAGCGTGACCGCCCAACCGGATAGATTGTGCGGTGCGCCGCGTGCCACGAGATCACCGCCAAAGTTGACAAGGCATGCACCGTAGGCAGAAAGTTCGTCTGCAATTCGTGCCGCTGTCCATCCTTTCGCAATTCCTCCGAGATCAACAGCGCTTCCCACCGGGATACGGGCTTCGCGCGTTTTGAGGCGCAGTTCGATCGTGTGCCAATCAGCGGAGGGGATCGGCGTGTTCGTTTCCGACGCAACCAGCGTGTCAAACGTCCGGTTGTAACCGTTCGCCAGCATCGCGGGCAGCACGAGCGGATTAAACGCGCCATCAGTTATCCGTGCTGCCTGTTTTGCTGCGTTCAGGTTTTCGAACAGCACTTCGCTGACCGCCACCCAATCCCCCGCCTGTGCGTTGAACTGCATCAGTTCGCTGTACGGTCGAAAGCGTGATAACCGCGCTTCAATCGCTTCGACCTGAGCCGGGACTGCGCTTAGGAGCGCGTACCCGTCTGCTTCGGTTTCAAGCTGAATGGAAACTTCGCAGCCCATCGCCCGCCATGTGTTGTAAAACAACGCGTTCATCGGCTGGAACGGCTCGATTGAATCACAGGCTGCTGAACGATCACCGGATCGGGTGCGGCGATCTGCGCGGGAGCAGGCGGCTGTACGATGACAGGTGCGGCGGCGACATTACTGCTAGGCGCACCGCTGCTTGCTTCACCTGCGCGGCGCAGGATAATGATGCTTGGCGCTGCTTGCTGAATCACTAGATCGGGGGCTGCGTGCAGAACCGGATCAGGGGTCGCGGTTTCGGGAAGTGGGGTCGCTCCAGCCAGTGCGGGCGACGGGGTCAGCATTGCTTCAATGCGAGTTGCGTCGAGCATCGCGAGATTTTGCGCGCCGACAAAAGTTGCTATTGTGGCGCTCGTAACAAGGGCGCTTCTCACCAGCAGTTTACGGGCACGGTCGTTTGTTGCCATTTTGGATAAGTCTCCGCTGCATCGTCGTCTATGGCTCTACAATACGACAGCGGAAACTTACATGTTTAAACGTTCACTCAATTTCACCTTAAATCGGGCTTAAATGTGCCGATTGGCAGCGTGAAACTAAATGTCACACGGTTTTCACCGCTCTCCACAGCCATCGATCCGCCGTGGAGCGCGATGATTTCACGACTGATCGCCAAGCCTAAGCCGCTCCCGCCGCTGTCGCGCTCCCGTGCCGCGTCTGCCCGCCAGAATGGTTGAAATACCCGTGCCGCGTCCGGTTGGCTTAAGGTGCTTCCCGTGTTCATAATGCTGAATCGCACACTATCTTTGAGCGGCGATACCTGCACGGCGATCTCACCTCCGGCGGGTGTATGCCGCAGGGCATTTGTGAGCAGATTTGAAACCACCTGCCGGATTCGGGTGACATCGGCGTAAACGGTGGGTAACGCCGGCGTGATATTTCGGGTGAGGCGGATTTCTTGATCAAATATCAGCGGTTCAAAAGCATCGATGATCTGCCCCATCAGCGCCGACGGATCGATTGGCGTACGCTCAAGCGGCAGACGTTTTGCCTCCGCAAGGGTCAGCACGCGCATATCTTCCACCAGCCGCGCCAGATGGATCGTCTGATCATGAGCGACAGCGATGTGTGCGCTGTCGAGCGGATACACGCCATCGAGCATCGCTTCAAGATGCCCGCGCAAGACGCTGACCGGGGTACGAAGTTCATGCGCGACATCTGCCGCCATACGCTGACGCAGCGATTCGGCTTCGGCTAATGCTTGCGACATCGTGTTGAACTCGGATGCCAGCGCATTGACTTCGACCGTGCCGCGCACGCTCACCTGACGCCCCAACCGCCCGATAGAGAGATCGCGCGCCGCCTTCGTCAATTCGCGGAGCGGCTGCGCCAGCGTATAAGCAAGGATGACGCCGACGATCAGCGCCAACGCCGTCGCACCAAATCCGGCAAGCGTCAGCCAGCGATTTGATTCTTCGAGAAATGCGACCTCTGCCGCACCGAGTGCTTGAATCCCCGGTGTTTCCCGGTAAAACCAGCCCACTTGAACATCATCGACCGTGAGCGGGAGCGCGGACGCCAGTGCCGAAGAATCGAGTGCCGTACCAACGAGCGCCGCGTCGGTCGAGATGGCAACGATCCCATCTGTATCAACAATTGAAAATGTCGCGCCGCGTCCCGCACCACCCGATCCGCTTCCTGAGCCGCGTCCACTTAAAATGCTTTCTGCGCCCGTCCATGTGCCGTTCAGCGCATAATATGCTTCCAGCCGCGCCAGTTGATCGGGGTTGATTTCACTATCACGGCTGCTCACGTATTGGCGAAAGCCTGCATCGAGCGTGCGCTGCACAGCCAACATCA
>CALBRY010000474.1 GCA_937927665.1 uncultured Chloroflexota bacterium | reverse complement strand
CCGTGATCTGCGTAAACAGACTCTCGAATGTATCGAGCATGATCAGGTTGTCGATGGTATCCTCGATCACGTCGAGCGACAGCCGATCCACGAGCACATGAGGGGTTTCCAGCGTAGCGTAACGTACAGGCGGCGTATCAGGAAGCTGTTTGCTCACTTCGTAGCCGAGATCCATCTGTCGGGCGAGAAACGGCAGCGTCACAAAGACCGCTGTATAGTAAGCGCCGTTTTCCATCTGTACGATGACATCGCACACGCCTTCAGCTTGGTCTACTTTTTCGACCCATACACGCTTGGGAATAAACAATTCGGGAATCATAGCGATGAGTTTCTCTCACCTACTGGAAAATTTGTCACGTCGGAATGCAGAAATCGAACTCAGCATAAGTCAACATTGATCCGGTTGTCAAGCACATGGAGTCCGTTGAATAGGTCTATTTACCCGACGCCATGTAGGAAAAAAGGATGCGATTCTTGGGCTATTTGACGAAATTTACGCTGTTCATCTGGCGTTTTGGTCTGGTGATAGCACTGATCGCCGCGTGCGCGCCGGAACAACCCCCGATCGAGATCCCTACCCTGTGGGTGCTGCCGACGATCACGCCGAGTCCGATCCCGCCAACTTCGACATGGACGCCGCAGTTCACCGAAACCCCGTCACCCACGCCGACGATTACCCCCTCCCCGACCGCGACGAATACGCCGACCGTGACGCCTTCGCCGACACCGTCGGCAACCCCGACGCCGGTTTACGGTGCATTTGGGACGTGGATGGGTGATCTCTCCGACGATGCGAATGGGATCACGGCGGAATTTGCTTCCGCGTTTGAGCGGCATGTTTACACGTTCATGGGACGGGCAGGCGAGCGCATCACCCTTCGCATGCGTACGATCAATGAGGAGATCAATCCCGCCCTGCTGCTGATTGATCCGCTTGGAAACCGCATCGCAGCGGATGACAACGCAGGTGCTACTTTCGGCTTAGGCGAAAACGGTGCGCTTCTCAACGGAGTGATGCTGATGAGCGATGGCGTATACGCCGTGCAGTCATTAAGCGGTGGCTTTGCAGGTCGTTACCATCTCGTGCTGGAGCGGAATGTACCGCCCGCCTTGATCACAGCGCCTCCACCGACCGCAACCGCAACCGCGTTCGTCACCGCCGCACCGCTCCCCGCCGAAGAAGATGGACAGTTGATCGAAGGTGTCCCCGCTGCCGGAGAGATTGACCGGGCGGGGGAACTGGATCGTCTATTCATCGCTGCCGAAGCCGGAAATGCACTCACAATTACGGTGCGGATTCCGACCGGATCGGGTTTGCGCCCACGCATCGAGGTTTATGATCTCGATGGGCAGGTGATCGCCATGACCAATCTGGGCAGTTCCGGCGCATCGAATACGGTGATCGCGTCTCCGGTATTTATCACCGAGACGGGCAGTTATGGGGTGTACATCACGGGTGAGAACAACACCACTGGCGCGTATACCGCCGCCTATGGGGTCGGCACGTACACTCAGACGCGCGTGATGGGTGCGCTGATGGCAGATGTGTCCACAGGAGCGACGTTTGATCAACCGGGGCTGAGTGACCTTTGGACATTTGATGCGCGCGCAGGAGATCGGGTCACGATTGAGGCGAGCGTCGTCGATCTCGTTGTGGAACTCAACGCGCCGGACGGATCGAATATTGGGCGTTTCCCGCGCGTCCTCGAAGGGATTGCGCTCCCGCAGACCGGAACGTATCAGGTGCGGCTGAGCGTGCCCGATGCGCGTGCGGTCGGCACGTATACCCTCGTCTACCGCCTCGACGATCCCGCGCCGACGCCGACGCCCCTCCGGGAAAGCGCCGTGATCCTCGACTTTGACCTTGACCTTGCGGCGGACGCCGTAATCGAGCTGCCGTTTTTCGGTCAAGTGGGCTGGGAGGTCGAAGTCAACGTGTATCCCATAAACGCCGTAGATCCGATCGCGGCGCTGGTCGCACCCGATGGCGCGATAATCGCTGAAAACGACGACAGCGGCGGCACAAGCGCCGCATGGATCGAGTCAACACTGGTTGTTGACGGAACGTATCAGGTGCGTGTGCGGGCATACGGCGGCGGCGGTCAGGTGCGTGTGACGGTCATCGCCCGCCCCGCTGCGTGATCGTGCGATCGAAAACAGGAAATGTGCGCTACGATGATGCGACAGGTAGAGTGTGTGTGAGTAAACTTATGCGAATTCGTGTGCTTCTGCTGATCCTGCCGTTATTGATCGTGCTGCTGCCCGCCGCCGCTCAGGATCGAACCGCTGTCGAATGGATTGACTGCATTGATCGTCCGAACGGATTCTCGTACGACGACGAGTTAGGCGTGGTGTGCGGCACGATCACTGTACCCGAAGATTGGGATCGCCCTGATGGTGCGACGCTTGAGATCGCCTTCGCACTGCTAGAAGGCGAAACGTCATCGCGTGAGCCGATCCTGTATATGTCCGGCGGACCCGGCGAAGCGCTCACCGAAGCGCCGCAGCTTTTTGATATGTTGTTTTCCGATTTGCGCGCCGATCACGATTTGATCATCTTCGATCAGCGCGGTTCTGGTTTATCCAACGAACTCAACTGCTTGAGCGATGTCGAAAGTATGTACTCCGTCGCAGATGATGCTGAATATGCCGATATGGTCAGCACATGTTTTAAGCGTCTGCTCGAACGCGGGTTTGATCTTTCCGAGTACAACACGGTCAATAACGCGCTGGATACGGGTGCGCTCATGGCGGCGCTTGCCGATGCGCGGGGCTACACAGGTTATCACTTGTTTGGTGCGTCGTATGGCACACGGTTAGCGCTGGTCACGATGCGCGAGTTAGGCGAAAGCGGCTTGATTCGCTCCGTCACGCTCGATTCGGTGTTTCCGACGCAGATTCGCTTTTACGAGCAGATTCCCGCCAATTTTCAAGAAGTCATGTGGAATGTATTTGCGCGCTGCGCCGCTGATCCGATCTGCGACCGCGAATATCCTGATCTCCCGGATCGTTATCTCGCGCTCCTTGAGGAAGAAAATGATCCGCTGCGGCGCATGATGGGCAGTGAGTCCGAGGTCATCGTGTCATTGACTTCGAGCATTGTGCTTTATCTCGATCAGTATCCGCAGTTCGCGGCATATATCCCCCGCTTGATCCACGAAATCGAACTGCGCGGCGAACATGGGGCGCGTGATGTTTTTAATGCGTTTTTCAACTCGCCGGAATATTTCAACGACACATTTGATATCGCGGGCGGCAGTCCGAGTTTCAGCATCACAATGAATTGGTCGGTACAGTGTCGTGAAGAAGCGGCGCTCGAATCGCTCGATGCGGCGCTGGATACGGTCGATGGTTTAGCTCATCCGATGCTCGGTGAGCGCGGCATCTCCACTGTCCGCAGCATGTTTTCTGTGTGTTCAAGCTGGCGGAGCGGCATCACCGACGAGACATTTAAGCTGCCCGTCGCCAGTGATATTCCTGTGCTGATCCTGCTCGGCGATTATGATCTGCGAACGCCGCCCAGTTGGGGGCGCTCCGCCGCCGAGACGCTCACCCATGCGACCGTGCTGGAGTTTGATGCCAGCGGGCATTTTGTGGTCGGGTGGAATACATGCGCCCGCGAGATTTTCGGCGCGTTTATCGCTGATCCAGCATCCGACCTAGACAGATCGTGCATCGGCGGGTTGGCGATCAAGTTCATTATGCCGGAAGCCACACTCGATACAGACGAAGTGTTCCACGATTTTTGATCGCGGACAAAAAACTACGAACTGCGTACACTTGCGTTATAGTTATGGGACACGAGCGAATGCACCGGTAGGATAAACCATGATCAGCAAACCAGCATCGGAAATGACCGCAGAGGATTATCTGTTTCGCGGACTGGATCACTGGTTTATGGTGAAGGATTTCAGCGCTGCGCTGGCGGATTTTGATGAAGCGATCCGCCTTAATCCGGAATATGTTGAAGTGTATAACCAACGCGGTCAGCTTCGGCGCGTGATCGGCGATTATGTTGGGGCACGTGCCGATTATTCGGAGGCACTGCGCCTTAAGCCTTCGTATGCCAATGTGCATTACAATTGGGGTATTCTGTGCTGCGATACGGCGGATTTTGAGGGGGCGATCACCCACTGGGAGACATGCGCCGAGTTGGGGGACGAATCGATTGCGCTGCAAATGTATATTCTGTGGGCAAAGCAGCAGGTCGCGGATAACCAACAATAGCAGCGAACGCATCACAGCCGACAGTGTATTTTCTGGATCACCTCATGGCGAATTCCAAAGAAGCGCAGGATGCATTCAATGCAGGACTTACCGCCTTTTGGGCAGGTGATTTTGAAACCGCCAATGAGCAGTTTCATCATGTGCTGCATTACGACTCCGCCTATCCGGAAGTCTATTACTACATGGGGATCATCTGTTACAAACAGGGCTTGCCGCGTGGTGCGATCAACTACCTAACGACGGCGATCCGCCTGAAACCGGATCACCCGGATGCGTATTTCAGCCGCGCTGTGATCCATATGGATCGCGACGAGCTTGACGAAGCGATGGCGGATCTTCAGCAGGTGATCGTGCTCGGCGGCGAACTGGTAGACGAGGCGCAAGTCCGCTTGGAAGAAGTCCGCGCAAGGTTAGGGTTATAGAAGGGCATTAACGCGAAGCCGCGAAGAAAATGTGATTGAGCCCTAAATCACGATATAATCATGGCATAGTCGAATCGTGTATAAACTCCACCGGAAGCGCGCATGACAGCCATTCGCAAAATCTTCATTTCGTACCGCCAAAGTGATAACCGCGCCTTTGTCGTCCGTATCCGCGATTGGCTCGTCAACAAGTATGGGCGCGACAACGTATTCATGGACTTCGACACGCTGCCCCCGTTCGTCAAATTTGAGGACTTCATCAAGCAGCGCATCGCGGAAAGCGATGTGATCCTTGCCATTATCGGGGACGGTTGGCTGCAAGCCTTCGCGGACAAAGCCGCCGAGGGTGAAAAGGATTATGTGCTGACTGAGCTAGAAACGGCGCTCAAATCCGGCAAGTTGATCGCGCCGGTGCTGATCATGGGGGCGCAGATGCCGCGCCGCCGGGATGTGCCGGACGGACTACGAGAGCTTTGTGATTACAACGCGGCAAACTTACGGGATGATCGCACGTTTTATGATGAAATTGAGCGGGTGATTGCGGCACTTGAACAGACTTATAGAGATGTCACACCTCCAACATCCGCAATCGACTTCATTAAGCGGGGAATTACATATCTTGATAGAAGTGATTTTGACCGAGCCAGAGCGGATTTTTTAGCAGCAGTTGATTTGGAGCCTAACAATGATGTTGCTTATCACAACTTAGGGGTTGTTTATGAGCAGATACAGGCTTGGGACTCTGCCCTAGCCAACTACAGTGAAGCGATCAAGCTAAATCCGAATAAAGCGATATCGTATCAGGGACGCGCTTTTGTGCGCCATTCGCTAGGCGATTTTGCAGGAGCTGTTCTTGACTACACGGAATCACTTCGCTTCAATCCTGATAACGTGATTGTGCTCAACAATCGTGGGATTTCACGTGAAAAGATGAACGATCTCACTGGTGCGATCGCGGATTGGCAGCAGGCGTTACGTTTGGGACATAGCAACCCTGAGGTTATTGAGCAAGCGATTAGAAGTGCGGAAAATCGGCTTAATCATGGCATATGACAAAGCCCCCTTTTGCCCTTTTTCGCCCCCCGCGTTACGATAGATTACGTGTTCGGCGCTTGTACGACCATTTAGGAGAATAAACCCATGAAGTCTGCTGCGCGTCTGTTTTTGATTCTTTTGATTCTCGTCCCCGCATTGGCGATGGCGCAGGAAGCCACCCCCGAAGCAGTCGCTTCCGTCCCAATGGGCACGAGTGCCTGCCCCGCACCTGCCACCCTCAGCGGTGAAGTCACAATCGGTGCAGTCCTCACCCTCAGCGGCGGCGCATCGGTTTACGGTGGACCTCAGCAGGCAGCCATTCAACTCGCTGTTGATCAGGTCAACGAGGCGGGTTATCTGGGCGGCGCAACCCTCAACGTGATTTTCGAGGACAGTGCCAGCGAAAACGAACAGGCGATCAACGCCATGACCAAGCTGGTCGAAGAAGATCAGGTCGTCGCAGTGTTGGGTCCCACGCTCAGCCGCGAGGCGTTCAGCGCCGACCCGGTCGCGCAGGATAACGGCACGGTGGTGATGGGCGTCAGCAATACGGCGATCGGCATCACCGACATGGGCGAATTTGTCTTCCGCGACAGCCTCCCCGAAGCAGCAGTCATCCCCGGTGTGATCGGTCAGGCGACCGAACTCCTCGGCTTGACGCGCGTCGGCTTGCTGTATGCCAACGATGACGACTTCACCGTGAGCGGCTACGAAGTCATGCGCGATGCGTTCAGCGAACTCGGTATTGAGATCGTCGGCGAAGAAACCTACGCGACGGGCGATGTGGACTTTAACGCGCAGTTGACCAACCTGCTTTCGGGCGATCCGGACGTGCTGGCGGTCAGCGCATTGGCGGCAGAAGCTGTTCAGATTACGCTTCAGGCGCGCGCGCTCGGCTATGATGGCTATATCATCGGCGGCAACGGCTTCAACAGCCCCGCAGTCCTCGAACAGACGGGCGCGGACAGCGAAGGCTTGATCGTCGGTGGTGCATGGAATATCGGCAACCCGACCCCGACAGGCGAAAGCGTGTACTTCGTCGCAGCATACGAAGCAGCAACCGATTCTTCGCCGGATCAGTTTGCGGCGCAGGCGTACACCGGTGCATGGCTGCTCGCTGAAGCGATCCGCTGCGCCGACAGTGCGGATCGTACCGCCGTGCGCGATTCACTCGCGGGCATCGTCGATTATGCGACTCCGCTCGGTGTGTTCAGCTTCGACGAGAACCGCAACCCGATTCATGCTCCTGTCGCGCAGATCGTCCGCGAAGGGCGCTTCGTCGTGCTAACCGCCGAAACAGGGGTTTTGGGCGAGTAATCGTCACCAACGTTTCGCCTCAATTACCTCACCCCCGCCGAACGGTTGGGGGTGGGGTTCGGATGTATAAGTGAAAGGTTCAGGCGCGACTTTATACCTTTCACCCTTTGCCTTTCACCTTGATATACAGGCTTTCCCCTTATGAACGTCACTCAGCAAATCATCAATGCAATCTGGTTGGGATCGGTCTACAGCCTGTTTTCACTCGGCTATGCCCTCGTGTTCAGCGTGTTGGGCGTTCTCAATCTGGCACACAGCGCAATTTTTATGTGGGGCGCTTTTATCGGGTTGGTCAGTGTACTCTATTTCGGCTTCCCGGTTTGGCTTTCCGTCCCGGTGGCGATGATCGGCGCGGGACTTCTCGCCGTGCTGCTGGAGCGAGTCGCCTTTGCGCCGCTGCGCGCACGCGGAGCGCCGCGTATCTCCCAGTTGATCAGCAGCATCGGCGCATCGATCCTGCTCGTCAGCGTGGCACAGTTGATCTTTCAACAGTTGTTCGGCGCGCAAATGCTCGCCCGGTTTCCGTTGGGGAGCATCCCCACCGATCCGATCGAGGGGCTGCCGTTCAATGTCACGCCGATTCAGGTGATCATTCTGGTGGTCGCGCTCGTCCTCATGGTCTTATTGCAGCTCTTGATCTCCCGAACGCGGCTCGGTCAGCGCATGCGCGCAGTCGCATTCAACACACGCACAGCCAGTCTGCTCGGTATCAACGTGGGCGGCATTTTCGTGTTCACGTTCTTTCTTGCGGGAGCGCTGGCGGGGGCGGCGGGCGTGCTGTTCGGATTGGCATATAACGCGCTTACGCCGTTCATCGGTGAGGCGATCGCGCTCAAGGGCTTAACCGTGATCGTGTTGGGCGGGTTGGGCAATATTCAGGGCGCGTTGATCGGCGGCTTCGTCGTCGCCGGACTCGAAGTGTTCAGCATCGCGGCGGGCGGCAGCAATTACCGTGACGCGATCGTGTTCTCGCTCCTGTTCTTGATTTTGCTGGTGCGTCCTCAGGGCTTGGTGGGTCAAAAAGAGGGGACAAGGGCATAACGTCATGGAATTCCTCTCCTCACTCGGCATCAGCGAACCCGTCGTCCAATTTGCCCTGATCAATGCCATCCTCGGCTTGAGTATTTATCTAACCCTATTCACAGGCATGTTTTCGCTCGCTAATGCCGGATTTATGGCGATTGGCGCATTCACCGGCGTGATCATCACGCAGCGGTTAGGGCTGCCGCTCCCGATCGGTGTTGCAGGCGGGATGCTGATGGCGGGCGTAATCGCGCTCCCGATCGGGCTGCCCGTGCTTCGCTTGCGCGATATTTATCTCGCAATCGCAACCATCGGATTCGGGGAAGTCGTTCGCATCTTGATCCTGAACTTCGACCCGCTGGTGAGCGGCTTGATCGGTATGGATGTCGAGATCACGGGCGGCGCGTTGGGGATCAAACGCATTCCCAAGCTCACCGAAACATGGCATCTGATCATCTTCCTGATCTTGATCAGCTATTTCATCACCCGGCTGCACCGCTCGCGTTTTGGGCGGGCGATGGCGGCGATCCGCCAAGACGAAAAAGCCGCCGCCAATATGGGAATCGACACGGTGTATGTCAAGAATGTCGTGTTCATCCTCAGCGCGATGATCGCGGGCGGCGCGGGCGCATGGAGCGGTCACTTGACGCGCATCATCAGCCCCGGCGATTTCGGCTTTGATAAAGCGGTTGATATTCTGGCGTTCGCCGTGTTGGGCGGCACCTCCACGTGGGTGGGTCCTATCGTCGGCGGATTTGTTCTAACGGCGCTGCCGGAAGTGCTGCGCTTTGCGGATCAATTTAGAGGCGTAATCAACGGCTTGATCCTGATGTTGGTGATCGTGTATGTCCCCGGCGGCTTGGTCAATCCGGCGGGCATTCGGCGCATCTTCGAACGGCTGCGCGGGCGAAAATCCCCCTCCGCCGTGCCGCCTACTAGCACCGAAGCCGGTTCGAAAGCGTGACGAGGGATTGACCATGCTCATACTCCAGAATGTTTCCCGACAGTTTGGCGGACTTGCCGCCCTTGCGAACGTCAACATGACCGTTCCTGAAGGTCAGGTGACCGGCTTAATTGGTCCCAACGGCGCGGGCAAAACCACTTTGATCAACAACATCAGCGGACTCGATCACCCGACCGGGGGAACGATCCGCTTTCGTGATGTCGATATTTCGCGCCAGCCGCCCCACAAGATCACCGCGTTGGGGATTGCGCGCACCTATCAAAATATCCGCTTGTTTGGCGAGATGACCGCCCTCGAAAACCTGCTGATCGGTCAGCATGGACGCGGAAAAGCAACCATCCTTGAGTCGCTCGTATTCGCGCCGCGTTTTCGACGCGAAGAAAAGACGCTGCGCGCGCATGCCTTTGAACTGCTGGAGCAGTTCGGGTTGCAAGCCGCCGCGAACACGCCAGCGGGCGCGCTTCCTTATGGCGATCAACGACGCTTGGAACTGGCGCGGGCGATCGCTACACACCCCCATCTCATCCTGCTTGACGAACCGACGGCGGGTATGAATCCGGTCGAGACGCACCAACTCGGTGAGCAAATTCTCCGCTTACGCGCATCCGGTCAAACCGTCCTCGTGATCGAACACGATATGTCGCTGATCCAGCAGGTGTGCGACGAGATTTATGTCCTCAACTTCGGGCAGATCATCGCGCACGGCACGCACGAAGCGCTCAAGCGCGATCCACAGGTGATACAGGCGTATCTGGGAGAGGATGCTGAAGATGGCGCTGCTTGAGATTCACGACATCCATACCAGCTACGGCGCGATCCGCGCCCTCAACGGCGTTTCGTTCACGGTCGATCACGGCGAAGTCGTCACGCTGATCGGCGCGAACGGCGCGGGCAAAAGCACGACGCTCAACACGATCAGCGGCTTATTGAAGCCGCATCAGGGGCGCGTGACCTTTGATGGGCGCGATATTACGGGGTGGCGTGCGGATCGAGTCACGGCGGCGGGCTTGGTACAAGTCCCCGAAGGGCGGCAGATCATCGCCACCATGACCGTCCTCGAAAACCTGATGATCGGCGCGCACCTCCGCAAAGATGCGGGGGGAATCACGCACGATTTGAATGATATTCTGGGGCGCTTCACCCGCCTTGCCGAACGCCGCGATCAAAAAGCGGGATCGCTCAGCGGCGGCGAACAGCAAATGCTCGCTGTCGGACGCGCTTTGATGATGCGTCCGCGCTTACTCATGCTCGATGAGCCGAGTATGGGACTCGCGCCGCTCTTGGTCAACGAAGTGTTTGCGATTATCGCGGCGATCAAAGCGCAGGGGATTCCGATCCTGCTGGTCGAACAGAACGCGCGCAAAGCCCTTCAGATTGCGAATACGGCGCATGTGTTAGAGCGCGGCTTGATCGTGCAATCAGATGAAGCGGCGCGCTTGCGCGAAGACCCTTCGGTGATCCTCGCGTATCTGGGATAATGCTTGCACCCGCACCCCTCCTCAAGCACGCAAGCGGAGGAGGGGTAGAGTTTTGAACAGCTAGCCAGCCCTACAAGCAGAAG
>CALBRY010000473.1 GCA_937927665.1 uncultured Chloroflexota bacterium | reverse complement strand
ACGACAGCGCGATTCTGCGCCTCGGTCAGCAGCTCCTGAATTACAACGGTCGCCAATACGGGAACATCGTGTTCAGCATTCACCCGTATGACCTGTGGAATAACGGCGGCTTAGGCGGATTCATCGATCAAGTACACGGGCAAAATTTCGCGCTGATCATCGGTGAGTATGCCGTTCAGACCGATCAGAATGTGCAGCCCGCCGCGCAAGCCGTCTTTAGCGAAGCCGTCCCCCGTGGAGTCGGAATCGTCGTCTGGCAGTGGGATAGCGGTGACGCCAACGATCTGACCGCCAACACATCACGCGGCGCAGGGTGGGAGATCAACGACTGTGCTAACCCGACCAACCTGAGCTGGCTCGGTCAGCAAATCTGGACAATTAACCACTAAGAAACCACCCCTCACCCCACGTACATAAACGGGGTGAGGGGAGTCTTCTAAGCATTTCCTCGCCGCTGTGAGTCTCTCTCATTCCTACTAAAGTACCCCTACCCCCGCTTCGCTCAGCGCAGCTTATATCGCGCAATCTTAAGTGTTTATTTGCACAAGCGCATTAGACTACTCATTAGGCTGCCAAGTCTGCCGCGCAGGTTTGCGGTAAGTTGGCGCTTCGTGGTCGATTACACTGTGCAGTAGAGCGCTCTCCGCGCTCTGAAACTCCGTACCGCCCTGTAATCGCAATTCAATTTCGGATACCTGCTCGAAGAGGAGCTTTTCCTACGGGTGTGCTTTTGTGCGCCTACACAGGTTCAAGTGTTCGCAGTTCATAGAGGATAACATCGTGCGTTTCCGCTATTCGGTGATTGCACTCGTCGCATTTTTCGTCCTGCCCAACATGATCTCCGGGCAACAGCAGGGCGAAACCTACATTGCCGCCGCACCTATGACAATCTCACTAGATGGCAGTTTTTCCGATTGGTCGCAGCTTCCTTTTGCGTCCATGACCCGAGGACCGATCACAACCGGTCAGCCGATTACCGCCAACTTCGCCGCAGCAGCCGATTCAAATAACCTATATGTAGCGGTGCTGGTCACGGATTCCTCGATCATCGCCGGACGGCATGGACAAGATTACTGGAATGAGGACTCGGTAGAAATCTACCTGAACACCAACCAGAATCGCGCCATGACCCGCTATACCCAAGCCGTCGCCCACCTCACGATCCCGGCGGCTAATATCGGCGTTCCGCTCGCGCAAACCATCATCAGCGGACAAAACACAGCGCAGATCGGCGCTCATGCCCTTGTTGTCCGCACATCATCGGGCTACGCAGTCGAGGTTTCTATTCCGCTCCGCAACGTATTCTGGAACATCAATACTGCTGCTGGCAGTATCATCGGGTTTCAGATACAGGTGAACAGCGCCAGTTCACAAAACCGCGATTACAAGCTGAGTTGGTCGAGTGACGATCAAACCGCTGATGTCTCGCACACCAACCCCAGCGTATTTGGCGAACTCACATTTGCACGCGCTGGCGCATCACCGACAGTACGCCCGACAACGTTGATCCCGCGTACGCCAACACTCACCCGCACCCCGACCCCGCGTACACCAACGCTCACCCACACCCCCACAATGCGCCCGCCCACGTTGATTCCCTCACCATCGGCTGTGCCATCGGGCGGATTCCGGGTGTCAGGATCGACGATCTACGATCCACAGGGGAATGTGTTTGTCGCGCGCGGCACCAATGTGAATGGTTACAACTGGGTATGGGATCGCTCCACAACAGGCGATGCGGCAAGCATGGACAACTGCTGGAATTTTAACCTCGTCCGTGTGAACTCGTTCCTGTTCAGCGGGCGTATTCAGTGGCAGCAGTACAGCGCGAATAACAACCTTGATGCGATCGTCAACGCTTTCACCAGCCGGGGAATCGTGGTCATGTTCGAAGCCCATGATCACATCGGCTCGTATTATCAGGGCAGCGATCTGGATACGCTCGTGACGTGGTTCACCGACTTGGCGAACCGCTACCGCAATAACCCGTATGTCTGGTTTGACATCATGAATGAACCGGGCGGACGCGGCGGTATCGATTCCAACCAGTGGATCAACATGCACGGGCGCGTCATCGAAGCGATACGCGGCACAGGCGCGAACAATATCATCGTTGTCGAAGGCGCATACGGCGGGCAAGATTCGCCGGGAGATAGTGCGATCCTCCGCTTCGGTCAGCAGCTTTTCAACTACAACGGTCATCAATACGGGAATATCGTCTTTAGCATCCATCCCTATGACCTGTGGAATAACAGCGCCTTAGGCGGATTCATCGATCAGGTGCGGGCGCAAAACCTCGCCCTCGTGATCGGGGAATACGGCGTACAAACGGATCAGGATGTACTGCGCGCCGCCCAAGCGATCTTCAGCGATGCTGTGCCACGCGGAATCGGGATCATCGTTTGGCATTGGGACGGTCACGATTGGAACGATTTGACCGCCAATACCACATGGGGCGGCGGTTGGGAAATCAACAACTGCGCCAACCCGACCAACCTAAGCTGGCTCGGTCAGCAAATCTGGGACGTGAATCACTAACCTCACACCCCCTCACCCTGCTTGCGGAACAAGCAGGGTGAGGGGGTCACATTCACCCCACGCATCCCCTACGCAAACCCTTCGCTAATCGCGTCCTCCCGCGAACGTTTACTATCTTCTAACAA
>CALBRY010000472.1 GCA_937927665.1 uncultured Chloroflexota bacterium | reverse complement strand
AGGGGAGACGAGCGAAGCGAGTGGGGGAGGGGTGCTTTACCGGCTGACTTTTCTGGCGTTACTTCTGCTTGTAGGGCTAGCGGCTCAAAACTGTACCCCTGCCAGCGAAGCGAGTGGGGGAGGGGTACGCAGCAAATATTCAAACGAGAAAAGACGCTTCGATGCGTTGAACGTCTTTGCGCCTTTGCACCTTTGCGCCTTTGCGTTAGGTTTTTTCGTTTCTTTGGCTTTGATGCATTTTCCCTTAACAATGCGCGTAAGTTTTCGAAATATGCCGCTCAACATGGTAGAGTATCTACTCAAGTAGGGGGGTACTCCCATTTGTTCGGCTTGTTCTTATGGGTTCTGCCCGGTTTGATGGCTTTTCCGTAGGGACAGGGCATGCCCTGTCCTCACCAAAAGCGTTGAACGAGTGTTTTTATATTTGCACCTCTCCCCTCCTTGCGCCCTTTGTAGGGACAGGGCATGCCCTGTCCTCAATGGGGACGGGTCGGGGGTGGGGTTCAACAGGGCATGCGCTGTTCTCACTGGGGTTGGGGGAGGGGTGAGTTGTCATCATGAATTTGTGCTTTCGTGAATCACTGAAACTGGAGAATGCGGCATGAAGGTGATCATCCTCGCGGGGGGACTTGGAACGCGATTACAAGAAGAAACCGTCTCCAAGCCTAAACCGATGGTCGAAATCGGTCAAAAGCCGATCCTGTGGCATATCATTAGCGGTTATGCGGCATGCGGCTTTCATGAATTCGTGATCGCGTTAGGCTACAAAGGCGAGTACATCAAAAATTACTTTATCAACTATTACACCATGTCCCATGATTTAACCGTGCGGCTGCATGCCGGTCAGGTGGATGTGCTGGATCAAGGCAAAACCGCCGAAGATTGGACGGTTCACCTTGTTGATACTGGCGCGGCAACCCAGACGGGCGGGCGGATCAAGCGCTTGCAAAAGCTGATCGGTAACGAAACATTCATGCTCACGTATGGCGACGGCGTTTCAAACATCGATATCAACAACCTGCTGAAATTCCATCGCGGTCATGGGCGCTTAGCGACGATGAGCATTGTTCGCCCTGCCGCACGTTTTGGCGCGGTTGAACTCGAAGACCATCGCGTAACCGAATTCCGCGAAAAGCCGCGCAGCGGCGAAGGCTGGATCAACGGCGGCTTTTTTGTCCTGGAGCCTCAAGTTTTTGAATATCTGGACGCGGGCGACAGCACCATTTTCGAGCGTACCCCGCTGGAACGCTTAGCGGCTGAGGGTCAGTTAATGGCGTATCAGCATGAAGGCTTCTGGCAGTGTATGGACACTGTGCGCGATGTTCGCACCCTTGAAGACCTATGGCAAAGCGGTAAAGCTCCTTGGAAAACATGGGAAGGATAACGAAACGAGATGCTGCCCAAAGTAATTGGCGCTTACCGTGAACTTGGTTACAAAATCGATCTCGGTAATCCCACGCGGGTTTATTCGACGATCATCGACGAAAAAGCGCATAAAACGCTGAATGTCAGCGGCGGGATGACAATTTCGGATGCATTCCTGTTTATGCAGCTTCAGCGCGTATTTACGCCTGAGGACATTTTTATCATCGGCAATTCGTTTGGACTCAGCACGTTTGTGTTGGCGGAATTATTCCCGAATGCCCGCGTTGATGCGATTGACGCGGAAATTGAAGGGATCAACGTGGGGCAGGGGACGCAGATCACGCGGCAGATCGCGGCGAAGCACTTCCCGAATGTGCAGGTGACGGTTGGTTTTTCGCCGCAAGATTTGCCCAAAGCGGTCACACATGCCCCCTATGGCTTGGTGTTTGTTGATGGCATGCACACCAACGAGCAAATGCTGCTCGATTATGCGGGCATGCTCCCGTACTGCGCCGAACAATGCGTGTACGTGTTCCATGATGTCGGTTTCGCGCACATGCTCCCCGCGTGGGAGAAGATCACCGCCGAAGCCGCGCCGCTCGGATTTCATGGTTACACGATGGCATACACCCAGTTGGGGACGTGCATCCTAGCGCGTGCGCCTCAACCCGTGCTCGACTTTTTCGGTGCGTTGTGCAGCCCATTTGTTGGCGCGTATCGTATCGGCGCACCTGCCGACGATGCCGCTTATCCAAAACGTCCCTTCTTCTGGGATATGAGCTTTTCGCACATTGAGGCGATTGTCCGCCGCAAAGTGCGCCGTATCGCGGGGCTTTCGACAAAATAGCCTATGTACGCATCCGCTTTTGAGGGTAAAACGGTTCTGCTCACGGGGCATACGGGTTTTAAAGGCGCATGGCTGGCGATCTATTTAAAGCGGCTCGGCGCACACGTGATCGGGTACGCGCTCCAACCGCTGACCGATCCGAGTTTGTTTGAGACATCCGGTATCCGCGATCACATCACGCATATCTTGGCAGATGTGCGCGATACGGCACACTTGCAGCAGGTGATTCAGGAACACCGCCCGGATTTTGTCTTTCATCTCGCCGCGCAAGCGCTCGTTTTGGAGTCCTACCGCGATCCGTACGAAACATTCAGCGTCAACGTGATGGGGACGGCTTCCGTACTCGAAGCGGTGCGGCTGGCGAAACATCCTTGCGTGGTGGTCGTCATCACCACCGATAAGGTGTACGAAAATCGCAACTGGATTTACGGCTATCGTGAAGTTGATCCGCTCGGCGGGCATGATCCCTACAGCGCCAGCAAAGCCGCCGCCGAAATCGTCATTTCGTCCTACCGGAGTTCTTTCTTTGCGGCATCAGCCGTCAAGCTCGCGTCAGCGCGGGCGGGTAACGTGATCGGCGCAGGCGATTGGAGCGCACACCGGATTATCCCTGACGCGGTGCGTGCGCTGCATCAAGACGAACCGTTAATCGTCCGTAATCCCAACTCGGTGCGCCCGTGGCAGCATGTCCTGGAACCGCTTTCCGGTTATCTATGGCTTGCCGCAAAAATGGCGCAAAACGGCGGCGAAAAATACGCCTCAGCATGGAATTTTGGACCACTTCCCGCCGCGTACACCGTGCGCGATCTGGTCGAAGCGGTTGTTCACGAATGGGGCAGCGGCGAATGGCGAACGGAACAAGACCCGAACGCGCCTCACGAAGCGAATTTACTCAGCCTTTCGACCGAAAAAGCGATCAACGCCCTCGAATGGTTCCCCGTATGGGATTTTGAAGCCACCATCCACGAAACGATCCTCGGCTACAAACGCATGTTACAGGCTGACACCCATCAAGGATGCCTTGATACGATCAACGCGACAATCAGCGCATACGAAGCGGCAGCATCCGCAAAAGGGCTTGCATGGACTTTTTAAGCGCGTGGCGCGGTCGGCGTGTGTTGATCACAGGTGGCACTGGGATGTTGGGTCGCCATCTATGCCAGTTGGGTGTGAGTGCGGGAGTGGAGATGCACAACCTCTCGCGTACGGATGCACAAATCCGCGCTGTGCATCATCACAGTGCAGACTTACGCGATAGCGAATCGATCAAGCGTATTGTGAGCGAAATTCAACCGGACGGGGTCATTCATGCCGCCGCCGGAGGTGTCGCTTACGGTTCGGGTTCCTTCGCTGACCTCATGAGCGTGAATACAGTCGGTTTGCATAACCTTTTATCGGCGCTCCCGGAGACAATTCAAGCCGTTGTCATCGCTGGATCAGGCTTTGAATACGCACCGAGCAATCACCCGCTCCACGAGAGCGATCCGCTGCGTCCCATGTCGCCTTATGGCATCTCAAAAGCCGCCGCGTGGATGCTGGCGAATACGTTCGCGCGCCGCCTGCCGATCCGCTGGTTACGCCTATTCAGCTTGTACGGCGTAGGCGAGAAATCGCCCCGGCTTGCCCCGTATATCATCGACGAAGCGCGGCACGGTCGCCCGGTTGAACTCACCGCCGGGGAACAAATACGCGATTATCTGGTCACAAACGACGCGGCAGAAGCCTTTTATCGCACGCTGGCGCTTGATGTTCTGCCGGGAGAGATGCTTACGCTCAACATCGGCAGCGGGGAATCGATTACGCTGCGAGGATTTATCGAACTGCTGGCGGAAGTACTGCGCTCACGCGGAATCGCCGCCGATCTGCGCTTCGGCGCGAAGCCGTACCGCCCCGATGATCCGATGATTTATCTCCCGAACATCGACGCAATGATCAGCACACTAGGCTGGAAACCGGCTGTTTCTTACCGCGATGGCTTAACGCACATGGTGGATCAACATCTTGAGCAGGCTTGATCAGGTTCATCGTATCCCACGCCGCCGCATTGAAGATGCGCGCGGGGTATTCGTGAAGGCGCTCACGGGCATGGAGGAAAATCTTCCTCCACAGGTGGGCGAAGTGTATATCGTGACGACGCTCACGGGGCAGGTACGCGGGAATCATTATCACCCGGTCACGTCGGAATGGTTCACGGTGGTGATCGGGCAGTTGGTCACGCGCTATCTTGATCCGCAAACAGGCGAAGCCCGCGAAATCACGCTTGACGCGCACGCGGCAGAATCGCTGTATATGCCTGCCGGAATCGCGCACGCTTTCAAGAATATCGGTCAAGAGACGGCGGTCTTGATCGCCTATGCCGATCA
>CALBRY010000471.1 GCA_937927665.1 uncultured Chloroflexota bacterium | reverse complement strand
ACGTCAGCCGAATATCGGTCAAATCTTCTTCAAAACGGTTGTCGAATAAGCCCCAACCCTGCAAATATGCCTCGGTGATCGCACCTGTTTCGTCCGTGTCTGCGACTAAGCGGTAGCTCACGCGCCACAGCGGACTCGGTGCGACATACTGCGCGATCAAGTCATGTTCGCCTTCGCTGAGTTGAATCGTCACGTCGCGGCGTTCGTCGTCGCTCATGCTTACATCAAGCGTATACGTCAGGTCATTTGATGCCGCCGCATCATCAATCGTGAACGATTTCAGGTCGATCAGTTGGATCACACGCACGCCTTCATCTGTTTGAACAACGATCCGCGTGTTTCCCTGATCGATGATGCGCTCAGCGCTGAAGATTGGCGTTTCCATGCCAATCATGCGCCCGCTCACGATCTCCGTTGTTGTGGATTCGCTGTCGCCTTCGTATAAGGTATGTTCGAGTGTCGCGGTGATCTGCCGCCCGCGTATCTGGGTGATCAAATCGCGTAAGCTGTTCTCGTCGGAAAGTCGAATAGAACTGGAGGCAAGCCGCTGATCACGCGTGATCGGCGTCGGGTAGTGAATGCCGAGCACATGCCCGCCGGAACGATCGAACACGGTCAGGCTTTTCAGCACATCGTTGATCGCATCCTGTTTGAATGTCAGGACGGCTTCTGTGCCGCTGACTGCGCCGCCGCGCACAAAATAGCCAACCCCATGCTTGTACAGCACCATTTCACGTATTGGGAGAGTCGTCATCGTTGTTTTCTGCCTCATGTTTGCCATTTGCAGACGCAATCAAGTGTAGCCCGAAAATGTGTCCTACAGGTACAATGGGCGCGTATATGCTCGAACCGTGAGAGATAAACATGAGCCAATCCCCCCGCACCACCGAAACGCTCCCGCGCGGCTTGATCGCCCGCCTTGCCGCCGTTGAACCCGCGCCGCCGTGGGGCTGGAATGCCGCCCTCAGCACGATTGCCGTCACACTGATCGCCGGACTGCTGATCGTGCCGCTGTTCATCACCGCGTGGCTAGACGTTCGCAGCATCACATTTCCGCTGATCTATTTGATCGTCGGCTTGGTAATGGCATACTGGGTGACCAGTACACGCACCGAGCCGAACGAGCGCGCCGCGCTCCATATGGAGACGCCAGAAACGCCGCTTTTGTTCCTACTGTTTATCATGATCGGCTTCGCGCTGGCGCTCGATCTGCTTAGTTTGGGCGTGACGGGTAATTTTCTGCCGATGATGGAACTGGCGACGTTTGACCGTGCCAATGCAGGCGTGATCGATTGGGTGCTGGCAGTCGGATTGATGGTGTTCGTGCAGCCAATCGCTGAGGGGCTGGTCTTTTTCGGCGTGTTGTTCCCGCTGTTTCGGAGTCGAGTCGGGGCATGGCTTGGACTTGCGCTAACCGGATTCAGCTATGGCGCGGCACATTTTGCGCTGTACACGGCGGGCGGCGGTTCGCTCGATGCCAAAACACTCATCTGGTACGGGCTGGTTTTGCCGTCGCTGCACGGCTTGATCCTCGCAGGGGTGCGGGCGCATACGCGCTCGACACGGGCGGCGATCTTTGCTCATGCGGCGTTCGGGTTGTTTGCGGTGCTAAAACTGTTCGCGATTACAGGATAAACACACGATGCGAATTCTCGTTATTGGCGGAACTCGGTTCGTTGGGCGGCATTTTGTCGAAGCGGCACGCGCCGCCGGGCACACGATCACGCTGTTTCATCGCGGCAAAACCGGATCGGATGTGTTCCCCGATGTGGAAACGATACAGGGTGATCGGGATCAGGTGGCAGACCTCGACAAACTGCGCGGACAAACATGGGACGCAGTGCTTGATACCTGCGCGTATATTCCCCGTCATGTGCGGATGCTCACCGAGGTGATCCGCGAAAGCACGCCGCATTACGTTTTTATCTCCACCATTTCGGTGTACAGTGATCCGGTTGCGCCGGATGCGGATGAAGATACGCCCTTGATCACGCTCGACGATCCAACCGTTGAGCAGGTGACAGGTGAAACCTACGGCGGACTTAAAGTGCTGTGCGAATCCGCCGCCCGCGAAAGCGGAATCCCATCGGTGACGTTGGTACGCCCCGGCATGATCGTCGGACCGCATGATCCAACGGATCGATTCACATATTGGGTGGAGCGTGTTGCGCGCGGCGGCGAAATGCTTGTCCCCGGCGATCCTCGACGCCGTGTGCAGTATATCGATGGGCGCGATCTCGCCGCGTGGCTGGTGAAGGTCATCGAAAATCGCATCACGGGGACGTTTAACACTGTCAACCCGCCGCACGGGATCGCGTGGGAAGAATGGATGAACCAAATGCGCGCCGAGTTTGGGTCGGATGCGTGGTTCACATTCGTACCGGATTCTTGGTTGGAACAACGCGGCGTCACAGGTGGAGAACTTCCTTTCTGGGCTCCCGCGCCTCATGATGGCATATTGGCGATGAGCAACAACCGCGCCTATGAAACCGGGCTGCGCGCCCGCTCAACACGTGAAATTGCGCGCGATACACTGGCGTGGAGTCGATCACGCGCCGATGATGTGCTGAAGGCGGGGCTTTCTCCGGAACGGGAAGCGGCGCTCCTCAGCGAATGGCACAGCGACACCGAACCGCATTAAACGGTGTTAAGATCACTTAAATTGATAGATGCAAGCGAGAGACGAGGGGGTGTACCGATGCTCACCCTAGAGACAGAGCGATTGATATTGACCGCCTGCCCGGAACAAGTCGCAAAAGCGGCTTACGCGGGCAAGCGTCAGCTTGAAGTGCTGGTCGGCGCGAAAATCGCCGAGAAGTGGCTTGAAGACGAGGGGCGCGGACTGCTCAATTATTATTGGTACATGGTCAGCCGCGACACCGATTTGATGGGTTATGGCTTGTGGCTCATCGTTCACCGCGCGGATCAGATGATGATTGGCACGGCAGGTTTTAAGGGGAAACCAGACGAAAACGGCGGGATCGAGATCGGATACGGGATCGATGCAGCATACCGGCGGCAGGGTTATACGTATGAAGCGGCGCGGGCGCTGATCGATTGGGGTTTCGCTCAGTCAGGCGTCACCCGGGTGACGGCAGATTGTTTGACGACGAATCATGGCTCAATTCGGGTGCTGGAAAAGCTCGGCATGACGAGAACGGGCATGGCAGGATCGTATATTCAGTGGCGG
>CALBRY010000470.1 GCA_937927665.1 uncultured Chloroflexota bacterium | reverse complement strand
CCCTCAAACTGCCGCCGATAAAGCTGTGCATACACACCGTTCTGTTGAAGCAGTGCTTCATGTGTCCCCTGCTCCACGATTTCACCTTGCTGCATTACGAGGATGCGATCCGCTTCTCGAATGGTGCTGAGGCGATGCGCGATGATCAAGCTGGTGCGATTTTCCAGAACTTGTGTCAATCCCTGCTGGATCAACGCCTCGGTTTCCGTGTCAATGCTGCTGGTCGCTTCATCAAGCACAAGGATGCTGTTTGGACTGTGGATCAACGCCCGCGCCAGCGCGAGAAGCTGACGTTCGCCCTGTGAAAGATTCGCACCTCCCGGCAGGAGTTCATAATCATATGTCCCCGGCAGTCGCTCGATAAATGGTGCGGCACAGGCTGTCCGGGCTGCCCGTTCCATGACTTCTTGTGTCACGTTTGGATTGAATAAACGAAGGTTATCTGCGATGGTGCCATTGAAGCAGTACGGATTTTGCGGCACAACCGTGACGCAGCGGCGCACATCCTCAAGCCGCATCGAACGGGTATCAATGTCATCAACTAGCACACGCCCCGTACCCACATCGTAGAAGCGCGCAAGCAATCCCGCCAGTGAAGTTTTTCCTGCCCCGGTCGCGCCAACAACGGCAACGCGTTCCCCGGCTGGAACATGCAACCGGATTCCCTTCAGAACATCGTGACCTTCCTCGTAGCCGAACGTCACATCGTCAATTGTGAAGGAATGCGGTTTTTCTTCGGGGATGATTGGTTCAGCCGGATCACCAATACTCGGCTCGACACGCAGCATCCGCGCGATGCGTTCCCCTGCCGAAAGTGCGGTCTGAAGCTGTGCAAACTGCTCGGACAGCATCAGGATCGGCTCAAACGAGCGGCGCACATATTCGATGAAAGCGATCAACATGCCCAGTGTCGCCCACTGAGCCAAGACGCCCTGACCGCCACCATAGAGAACGATCGCCAACCCGATCGTAGTGAGGAACTGCAAGATCGACCCATAGTAGGTGTAGGAATTTCGCAGATCGGTATGCACATCGCGGATTTGATGATTGATCGCGTCAAATTCACTGCGGCTGACTGCTTGACGCCCGAAAAGCTGAACGATAAGCATTCCGTTGAACTGCTCATTGATAAATGCGAGATACTCAGCGATCGTTTTGTGATACAGCGTCGATGCGGCACGAATCCTGCGGCGGAAAAAGACCGTCGCGGAGATCATGATCGGCATCACAATCAAGCTGAGGAGCGCCAATCGCCAATTGAGCGCGAACATCACCACAATGATTCCCACAAGGGAGATCATGTTGCTTGCCAGCACGACGATACTGGTTGACACAAGCTCCGTCAGCGCTTCGATATCGTTGGACATACGCGAGACGATCTGACCAACGGGGGTATTGTTGAAGAAGTGCATATCCTGTTTGAGGATATGTTCGAACAATGTCTGGCGCAGATCGACGAGCGCATTTTGACCGATCGTTTGCAGCATCAGTTGATGCGCAAAGCGCATCACGAACGTAACGATGATGACAGTGAAGTACAATACACCGTACGGAATCAAGCCTGATAAATCACCGCTGATGATCGGTCCATCGACAGCACGCTGCACCAGATATGGCAGGATCACTGTTAAACCGGATACGAGGATCAGCAGCACAAACACGATCAACAGTTGAAACCAGTACGGCGCAAGGAATTTGCCAAACATCCAGTACAGATAACGATCCGAAACCTTTTCGCCGCCTTCGGCATACTGTTTGAGCGACGGTTTTACGGCTGCATCAGGTGGCATCGCCGCGCCCTGTTTAGCGATCCGCATATGCTTCCTCCTGCAATTCGCGCTCAACCATCCGCGCATAAAATCCGCGACGCGCGAGCAGCTCAGCATGTGTTCCTTGTTCGACGATGTGCCCGTTGTCCAACACGACAATCAGATCAGCATTCTTTACGGTCGCGATCCGGTGCGCGATGATTAAGCTGGTGCGTGACTGCAAGACCTGCCGCAGTCCGCTTAGAATATCGGCTGCGGTGTGCGTGTCCACGCTGGAAAGCGCGTCATCGAGAACGAGAATCGCGGGATCATGTACAAGCGCCCGCGCGATCGCCACGCGCTGTTTTTGACCGCCGCTCAACATCACGCCTTTTTCACCGACCAGCGTCTCAACCCCGTGCGGAAGCTGCGCGAGATCGCTGCTGATGCGAGAAATTAAGATCGCGCGATCGAGTTCTTCCTGTGAAAGATCAGCTTTTCCCATGCGGACATTTTCGTGCAGAGCGCGGCTGAACAGGAATGAGGACTGCGGCACAAAAGCAATCGCGCCGCGCACATCCCGCAGTTTGAGATTACGCACATCATGACCATCGATCAGAACGCGCCCGTCCGACGGATCAAGCACACGCGCCAACAGATTGACCAGCAGCGTTTTTCCTGATCCGGTTGGACCAACAAACGCCACGACTGATCCCGCTGGAATATGCAGGCTGATATTGTCGAGAATCCGCGTTCCATCCAGCACCACACTCACCCGATCAAACGTGATTTCGCCGCGCGGCTGTTCGAGTGACTCCGCATTCGGTGCATCGGCAATTTGTGGAACGCGCAGCAGCGGAGTTAAGCGTTCCATTGCACCTGCCGTCTGCTGATACCGCTGATAGATCGTGCCAAGTTGGAGGAGTACGCCGCTCAACACACCCAGATAAATCAGGAATTGGGTGAAGTTGCCGAGCGTCAGCATTCCTTGTACGGTCATAATTCCGCCGAATAGCACAACGACCCCGGCGGTAAGTTGGCTGATCATATTCGGCAGCATACCGACAGGCTCGTTCCGTCGTTTGAAAAACAGCCACACACGACGAAACTCGTGATTATCCTTGCGATACTTTTCTGCAACCCCGGCTTCCCGCCCGAACGTCTTGATCGTCTGGATTCCGCTCACCGCATCTTGAACATCCGCGCTCAAGACACCCGCTTGATTCTGTACCTGCTCAAACATCTCGGCGAGAGGTCCCCCCGCCCGGAGCTGAAAGACCGTCGAGATCGACAAAACGACGAACACGACCGCCGTCAGGGGGAGGCTGACGAGCGAGAGCAGAACAAACGCCGTAATCACTGTGAAGAGCGCGCTGCCAAACCGGTTAAAGCCGATCGCCAGAAGCCGCCAGACCATTTCCAGATCGGCGTTCATACGCGAGAGTAGATCGCCTGTCGGGTAGCGCTGAAAGAACGCGTTTTCGAACGTTAGCAGATGATCGAATAGTTCACGGCGAATATCAAAGACCACCGTGTAAGCGATGATTCCGCTGAAATATCGCTGACCGAAGAAGGCGATCACCGTCGCGCCGCCCATTGCGATGAGCAGGGCAATATCCTGCACAATTTGATCAAGATTGACGCCGCGCTGCACATGATCGACAATCGTGCCGACCAAATACGGTTCTAGCGCCGCTGTGATTCCGCCGATTACGCCGCTGATCAGCGCGCCAACTGCCGCCCGTCTGTGCCGAAGAACAAAAGAGATGAGCCAGCGCATATCCGCATGCGCCGCTTTTGGTGTTTCGGCGGGAGAGCGGTTTGAAGCCGCGCTCGCTGCACTTTGAACAACCACCGCTGCACCTTTCTTAAACAGTTTCGTAATGAAGAGCATACTGATGAGGGTTTGAATCCGCCTAGTGCCAATTCATGCGCCCTCGGTCAGGATATGTGACATCCGCCTATTTTCGCGCAGGATTTATCAGAAATTGAGAGGGTGTCCATTACAATGAAAATGAATGAATTGCTGAACGATCGGATAATCAGGTTATGCACGTGAACCAGCAAAATGGACATTCGCCCAACATCCACTCCGATACGCGAGCCGCACTTGATCACCTGATCAGTAATGTGCAGCAGGCGATCATCCTTGAGCGCTCACGTTTGGAACTCATTCTGGCAGCACTTCTCGCAAAAGGTCATGTTCTGCTGGAGGATGTGCCGGGAATCGGCAAAACGATCACCGCCCGCGCGATTGCCCAATCGCTTCATGCAACGTTCAAGCGCATTCAGTGTACCCCTGACCTGCTGCCGAGCGACATCACCGGAAGCGCTATTTACAATCAGCGAGAAGGACGATTCGAATTTGTCCCCGGTGCGATTTTCGCAAATATCGTTCTCGTTGATGAGATCAACCGCGCATCGCCGCGCACACAATCGAGTCTGCTCGAAAGCATGGCAGAGGGACAGGTTTCCAGTGACGGATTCACGCACGTTCTGCCGCAGCCGTTTTTCATCATCGCCACCCAGAATCCAATCGAAATGGCGGGAACATTTCCGCTCCCCGAAGCGCAGCTTGACCGCTTTCTGATTACGCTCAATCTCGGCTATCCGTCATTTGACGACGAGGTGACAATTCTGGAGCGAGAGGAACACGCCAATCCGCTTGATGGGCTTGTGCCAGTCCTGAGTCTTGAGGAAGTGACACGGCTGCAAAATGCTGCCCAATCGATCGATGTATCGCGTCCGGTCAAGGAATATATTGTTCGCCTCAGTCATGCGACGCGTGCCCATCCCGAAGCGATGCTCGGAGTTAGTCCGCGCGGCGGCGTGGCGCTCCAGCGAATGTGTCAAGCGCTGGCACTAATCGGCGGACGTTCGTTTGTCACACCAGATGATGTTAAGCGCGCCGCTCCGGCAGTCATGGCGCACCGCATTTTGACCCGCGATCGTCAGATCGAAAGCGCGCGTGATCTGGTCAGCGATGTGCTGAACATGACCGCCGTGCCGCTGTTCTAGGGATCACAGATGACTTGGCGTGCAGGCGGATTCTTGATTGCGGCGCTTCTGCTGTACCTATTTGGCAATCAGACGCAGATCGGGTGGCTGTATGTGATGGCGGCGCTGCTCGGTGGGCTGGTCGTGGTTGGTTTTCTACTCAGTCGCGGAGCGTTGAAGCGAATCGCAGTCGAGCGCAGTTTATCCGTCGATGTGTTGTACGAAGGAGACATGATCGCGGTTGATCTGCGTCTGAAACGTCAGCAGGGCTTGGCGGCGTATCAAGTTGAGCTAACCGAGACATGTCCGCTGCTTCCACCCGATGAACGCGAAAAACGCGTCTACGCACCGGTAATCCCGAATGATCAGGCGCTCACCTATTCGTACCCCATCACGATTGACCGCCGGGGCGAATACGATTTTCCACCTCTCACCATGAGAACGGGTTTTCCTTTCGGGTTTTTCCGCCGTCGTGGAGTGGTCAGCGCCGTGACGAATGCACTTGTCTACCCGGAAGTAAAGCCGATTCCACGCTTTCCGCTGCTTGAGCGACAGCTTGCG
>CALBRY010000469.1 GCA_937927665.1 uncultured Chloroflexota bacterium | reverse complement strand
CGGGCGTTCACCTGTGAAAAGCTCCCGCGTGCTTTCCGGCGTAATCTCGACGGTTGCTTCTGCCGTCGCTTCAGCCATGGCTTCAGCGGTCGCGTCAGCGATAGCTTCAGCGGTTGCTTCTGCCGCGCCGGGGGTGCTGATGGGTGCGCTGAACGGTTCAGCCGTACCTTCGCCGGGGTTGGCTTGGATCACTGAATAGTAACGATTGCCGCCGGGGTTTTGACCGCCGACGATCAACTGATATTCCCCGCCGTTGGTCGTGTAGACCGTCACCGCATACGATGGCGAATCCAGCCCAAACGAAGCGAGATCATCACCGGGGAATGAGTCGGTGTAGGCAAGCGTTACAATCGATCCGACGTTGGTCGTGATCACATCCTGAAGCGGCGGCGTCAGCGTGCTGCTGAATGATCCGCCGATTGTCCACGCCCCGCCCGTATCGCGGGTCAACGTGACATATTCGTTCGTCTCGAAATTGACGATCCGCACCTGACTAACGGTGAGCGGATCAACCCCGCCGTACACCGGACCGCTCACCGTTGCCGGTGTCGCAGTCGGATCACCGGTTGAGGCGTCGGGCTGATTGCTGAGAAACAGCACCGCCACGATCACCACCAGCGCGACGAGGATAAGGAGGATTGTCCCGGTATTCAAACGCATTGGTTACGCTCCCTTAAGTTACGAACGGCGGCGTTCGCGATTCGCCCACCATACATATGCCCCGATCGCCAATACGCCAAACGGCAGTACGAACACCGTCAGCAGGTTCACATCGCGGAGCTGCTGCTGCGTGATAAACATTGGCTGATCTTGCGGGCGGACGGGCTGTTCAACCGTGATCTGACGCGCAAAGCTGTCAAACCCGGTCATCCACACGAACGCATTGACGGAAAGCTGCAAGTTGTTGACGTTCTGGTATTGCAGATAATCGTCAATCACAGGCGAAACACTGCTGAACACGACCAAGCGCGCACCCGTCGCTGTATTTTCTGCGACTGCCGCAAGTACCTGAACCCCGCGAACCGCATCCGCCGGAGTCTCGTACTCGTTGTTCATGATGGCGGTGAGTTCTGTCGTCGTCCACGCATTTTCTGAAGAAAGCGAAAGTGCCGTCACGGTGACGTTGGGCGGCAGTGTCTCGCTGATCGTCAGGCTGTGCGCCAGATCATAAATGAACACAGGCTGCAAGAATTCCGCCGTGATCGGGTGATTAGGATTGCCTTCCAGCACCACAGGCGAAAGCGCCGACTCTGCGGCTTGACGGTCATCCAGCACGACATCGTTATTGATGCGAATGCCGAAATTGGTCTCCAGATATTCGTTTAGCACCGGGTCGGTTGCCAGCGAACTCAAGTTTTCGTTGAAGCTGCTGCCTGCGTACAAAACCAGATCGCCGCCCGCGCTCAAATAATCCTGCAAGACAGCGAGTTCTTCCGGCGAAAGCGCGGCGCTCCCACCCGGAATAATCATCAGTTCACCGTCAAGATTCGGATCGTTCAACTGCGTTTCGGTTTCCGGGTTGGTCATCGTGATCAGCGACAGCTCTTCGACTGTCCAGCTAAAGCCCTGTTCCATCACCTGACGCACCACGCTTAACCGGTCGCTGACGCCGTCCTGCACCGTGACGATATACGCCTTGAAGTCACCATCCGCCGCCACGCGCAAAATCGCGTTCGTGACGTTCTGCTGGGTGATGCTGGTGATGATTTCGGCATTTTCCACGTCCGCTGTGAAGCCCGTATCATCCGGCTGATACGTCTGGATGCTGAACGCGCTGTCTGTAGTGCTTGCCGCTGCCGGGTCTTCGACGATCGGCTGACCGACAAGTGCCGGGTTATCTTTCACAACAACTGCCTGCCCCGCGCTGGTGATGCCGTACAGGGTAGCAATCCCCGGCTGACGATCGAGATCGATCAACTGGTAATCGACTTTGCCGCCTGTCGCATCCTGATAATCGCTCAGGAGCAGGTCAACGCGACCGCGTGCGTCCGCTTGCGCGGCGCTGAAGAATGCCAGCACGCGAATACGCGGCACATTCGGATCACTGGCGAACGGCGCAACCGCCGCGCGTGACTCTTCTGTGAGCGAAAATGAATCGCTCTCCGTCAGGTCTAGGCGCACTTCTTGATTACGCACAAAAATGTAAACCACAATCATCGCCGCGATCAACAGAATCGTGACGAAGAAACTCACGCCGCCGAAGCGGGCAGTGCGTCCGGTCAGCACGGCGACAGCCTGCTGAGGAGCGAGCAGCGCCCATGCCACCAGCGACAACAGCCCAATGCCGAGCGCGCCAAAACCGAGCGCTCCCAGTTCCGGCTGCGAGATACCGACCAGCAGCGCCAAAAATAAGCCGCCCAAGCCGATCGCCAGCAGGTAAGCCGGGGGGATCAGCGGTTCTTGCTGATCGGGAGGGGTAACGGGTGTCTGATTATCCGTCATGATCGCTCCTTAGGCGCGCCAGCGGCGCGTTTCGACGATGCGCGTGGTAATAAACAGCGCGCCGATGATCATAAACACGAAATAGAGGATGTCCTCAAGGCGAATGATCCCGGCAGCCATCGTCGAGCCATAATGCGCGCTCAAGCCCAATTCGCGGACAAACTCCGCTAACTGCGGATTGGTGTTGGTGATGAACAGCGCCGCCACGTCTGCCAGATACAGCACGAGAACCGTCGCCGCGCTCAAGAATGCCGCGATGATTTGATCTTCGGTGACTGCTGTCCAGATCATGCACACGGCGATCACTGCGCCGCCGTACAGCCATGCACCGAGATACGCGCCGAAGGTCTGACCCATATCCGGCGTGCCAATCGAATTCAGCACGAGGAAATGCACCAGCGTCAGCAGCAGCAGCACGGTGTAGTACGCCCACGCCGCCAAGAATTTCCCGATGATAAACTGCCCTTCGTGCATCGGCAGTGTCATCAACACTTCGAGCGTTCCTTCGCGGGCTTCTTCAGCGAGCAAACGCATCGTCAGCAGCGGCGCGATCAAGAACAGCAGGAAGGTGAGCAGGAACGGCATATAACCCGCATCCGCAAGCACGCCCGCCTGAGCGTCGAGCGCCTGCGACAGATAGCCGTTGAACAAAACGCCGAGGAAGAACAACATCGCAAACGCAATCGCGTATGCGACCGGGGAGCGGAAGTACAAGCCGAGTTCACGTTTGAACACTGCCCAGAAAGGCACGCTCCCGCCCATTTTCACGTCCTGACTGAGGACGTGCGATTGATGCGGTGTCGATTGATCAGTCATCACGCTCATTTACTTCTCCGATACATGTGGATCACGCGGACTCAGTCTCGGCGTCAGCGCTCGCCTGTTCGGCGGCTTCGGCTGCGATCTCGTTCACTGCCTGCTGGCGGGTGAATTCAAGGAAGATTTCTTCCAGATTGACCGCGAGCGGGCGCAGTTCAACCAGCTTGATCCCCTTGCCAATGATCGTATCGGCGATCACGGTACGCGGATCGCTGTTCACGCCCGATGGTGTAATGACGATCCCGCCATCCATCACCGGATCAACCACCGCCGATTCAACACCGGGCAGTTCGCGCACAAGTTCTGCGGCGGCTTCCGGGTCGGATTGGACACGCATCAAAATACGTCCACCGCGCGCCATATCATGACGAAGTTCCGCAGGCGAACCCTGAGCGGTAATTTCGCCCTGATTAATGATGACAACCTTATCGCAGACCTGTTCGGCTTCGCTCAAAATGTGCGTGCTAAACAGCAGCGTATGATCACGCCCCAGATCGCGCACCAGCGAACGCAGTTCAAGCACCTGATACGGGTCAAGACCGATCGTCGGCTCGTCAAGGATCAGCACGGGCGGATTGTGCAGCAGTGCTTGCGCCAATCCGACGCGCTGACGCATGCCTTTCGAGAGCGTGCGAATGCGGCTGTGAGCGCGGTCAATCAATCCAACACGATCGAGAACTTCATCGGCGCGTCGTCCCACATTGCGAACACCGCGAATTTCACCGACATACATCAAATAGCCGCGCGCGGTCATATCGCGGTAAAGCGGGACGCTTTCCGCCAAATAGCCGACACGCTGGCGAACCTGCATACTTTGATCGAACACGTCAAACCCAGCGACTTTCGCGCTGCCGGATGTCGGCGGCATATAGCCCGTCAGCATCCGCATCGTGGTGGTTTTACCCGCGCCGTTGGGTCCCAAAAAGCCAGTCACCTGACCCGGCTGCGCGGTAAAACTGACCCCTTTTACCGCCGCGACCTCGCCGTAACGTTTGGTCAAATTGTCAACTTCTATCAAGCTTCAACCTCCCCTGCATGAGTGTTACGGGGCAAACTTGCAAAATTATACAGAGCCGCGCCCATTCGCGTACGCCGCTTTACAGAGAGTTTACATTTTGCAGGATTCTTGAAAACATTACAGGGGAAAGATGGGGAATTCGTTAAATTGGGTATAAACGCGTAGGGACAAGCCTTGCGGCTTGCCCCTACTAAATAAACATCACGCGTTGATGTGGTCTACTCTTGGCGGTCTGCCCACTCCGGGCGGCTCCACAAACTGCTCAGGAGCAGTTCGCGCACCGCGAGCAGTTCTTTCGGCAGACGGTCATACAGCCGGATGAACAATTCCTCGTGGGAGAGGATTTCCTGCTTCCACAGGTCTTGGTCGATGCTCATCACGCGGTCGAAGTCTTCACGGGTGAAGTCTTCCATGCCCTTCCATTCGATGTCATCGTAGCTCGGCACGCGACCCAGACGAGTCTCGGCTCCGGCGGCTTTGGTGCGGGCGCGGTCAACGATCCACTTCAGGACGCGCATGTTTTCACCAAAGCCGGGCCACAGGAACTTGCCTTCGTCGTCCTTGCGGAACCAGTTGACGATGAAGATACGCGGCGGATTCTTGATGAACCGTCCGAACTGGAGCCAGTGATTAAAGTAGCTCGCCATGTGGTAGCCGCAGAAGGGCAGCATCGCGAACGGATCGCGGCGCACTTCGCCGATCTTACCAGCGGCGGCGGCGGTCATCTCTGAGCCGAGCGTCGCGGCGAAGTAAACCCCATAAATCCAGTTGAACGTCTGGAACACGAGCGGAGTCACCGACGAGCGGCGACCGCCGAAGATAAATGCTGAGATCGGCACGCCGTCCGGGTTTTCCCAATCGGGGTCAATCGACGGGCACTGGTAGGCGGGCGCGGTGAAGCGGCTGTTCGGGTGAGCGGCTTTGCGTCCGGTTTCTTTCGCAATCGCCGGAGTCCATTCCTGCCCCTGCCAGTCGATCAAATGCGCGGGCGGGGTATCGGTGAAGCCTTCCCACCACACATCGCCGTCATCCGTCAGACCCACATTCGTGAAGATGGTGTTCTTCGCGCAAGTGAGGGTCGCGTTCGGGTTGGTTTTCATGTTTGTGCCGGGAGCGACGCCGAAGAAGCCCGCTTCCGGGTTGATGGCGCGCAGTGTGCCATCCGGTCCCACCTTGATCCATGCGATGTCGTCGCCAACCGTGGTGACCTTCCAGCCTTCAAAAGCGGGCGGCGGCACGAGCATGGCGAAGTTGGTCTTGCCGCACGCGCTGGGGAACGCTGCTGCCAGATACGTCTTTTCACCTTCCGGCGATTCGACGCCCATGATCAGCATGTGTTCAGCGAGCCAGCCTTCATCGTGGGCGATGTTCGATGCGATGCGAAGCGCGAAACACTTCTTGCCCAACAGCGCGTTGCCACCGTAGCCGCTGCCGTATGACCAGATCGAGCGTTCTTCGGGGAAGTGGACGATATATTTATCGTTGCTTTCGGCGACACAGGGCCACGCGACATCTTCCTGACCGGGTTCGAGCGGCATACCGACCGAATGCACCGCCGGAACAAACGGCTGATCTTCGCCCAGCACTTCATAAACGGCTTTACCCATGCGCGTCATGATGCGCATATTCGTCGCCACATACGCCGAGTCGCTGAGTTCAACGCCGCAGTAGGAGATCGGAGAGCCGAGCGGACCCATGCTGAACGGGATCACGTACATTGTGCGACCGCGCATGCAGCCGTCAAACAGACGGTCGAGTGTCTTGTGCATCTCACGCGGGTTGACCCAATTGTTGGTTGGACCAGCGTCTTTGGGGTTTAAGGTACATACGAACGTGCGATCTTCCACGCGCGCGACGTCGCTGGGCTGTGAGCGTGCGAGGAATGAATTCGGGCGCTTTTCCGGGTTCAACCGGATGAAAGTTCCCTTTTCGACGAGCAGTTCGCAGAGTTGATCGTATTCTTCCTGCGATCCATCGCAGAAATGGACGCTGTCAGGCTTGCACAGATTCACCATGCTCTGAATCCATGTGCGCAGACGCCCATGTTGAATGTAATCGGGAAATTCGACTGGCACTGCTGCCCCCGTTTGGTTGGTTGTGTTTGGAGTGAAGATTGTCATCTTCTCAGTTATCCTCAGGTATTGAACGCTAGACGTTCAGAATACGCCTACAGCATAACCGACGGTAAACCTCCTCTACAGTGACCTTTGGCGCGTATATCCGGTGACTTACGTCCACATAGGCGGGGTAGTATCCAAAAAGATGCGATAAATTTTGGGTAATTTGCACAAAAGACAGAACGTTCTTATTGGATGTTTGTCATGTAGAACCCGTTGTTTACTCGAAATTCCCCGATTCTTTTAGCGCGGCACGAATCGAGTCCGCCCACCGTCGGACGCTCTCGTAATAGTGGTCTGCTCCGGCTCGGATCACATCCGAGGCGCGCATCGTCCAGCTTACCGGATGCGCGTACCCGCCGATCGCGCCGTTCGTCGCGGTGATCTTGTAGGTGCGCGTACCGGAATCAACCCCGGAAGAAATCCGCTCTCGCATTTGCTGCGGTGTGATCCCATCCTCAAGAAATTGGCGCAGCAGCGTAATTGATGCTTTTAACCCATCCGGCGACAATATCGACGGGTGCTGAAGGTTGTAGCTCAAGACCATCAGATGATGCACCTCAAGCAGTTGGTACTCCCATTCCCAGCCGAGCATCTGATAAAAATGATCTTGGCAGGTCTGCCCTGCTTCCAGCAGAGCGCCGCACTCCGCACATGGGACAGTCTGAGTCATGGGGGAATTCCTTTCGCCCAAATGGTCAGGGGTTCTGATGTTATAATGTGCGGACGATTCGATGATCTTGAGTGTAGGAGAGCGTGGAATGACGATTGAGTCGCCCGCAGATTTACAGGGTCTATTAAAGATCGGGCGCATCGTTGGGCTGGCGATCAAAGCGATGTGTGATGCGATTCGCCCCGGCATGACGACGCTCGAACTTGATGCTGTTGGCGCGGCTGTCTTACGGCAGTTCGGCGCGCGTTCCGCCCCAATCATCACCTATAAATACCCCGGCAACACCTGCATCAGCGTTAACGATGAAGTCGCACATGGAATCCCCGGCAGCCGGGTGATTCAGCCGGGCGATCTGGTCAATGTCGATGTCTCCGCCGAACTCGACGGTTATTTCGCTGATTCCGGCTATTCCATTCCTGTCCCGCCCGTCACAGAAGAAACTGCGCGGCTGGTAGCGGCTGGTCAAAAGGCGCTTGAGTTGGCGATCGATGCAGCGCGGGCGGGCAACCCGCTCAGCGCGATCGGTAAAGCGGTGCAGAACCACGCCGATAGACAGGGGTATCGTGTAATCCGCGAACTGAATGGTCACGGTGTAGGGCGCAAACTCCACGAAGAACCGCGCAACATTCCGAACCATTATAACCGTGCGGCAACGCTGCCGCTCAAAGAGGGCATGGTGATCACGCTGGAGCCATTCCTCACCCCCGGCAAGGGGAAGATCGAAAC
>CALBRY010000468.1 GCA_937927665.1 uncultured Chloroflexota bacterium | reverse complement strand
GGAGGACAGGGCATGCCCTGTCCCTACGGCATAACCTTAACTTACAAACACGACTCCTGCTCTTGAGGTTGATAGATATGAAACGCGTGCTGGTTGCAGGCGAACTCAATGCGGATTTATTGGTGAGCGGGCTGCCCTCTTTGCCCGTTTTGGGACAAGAAATTATCGGCGGCGGCTTTACGATGACGCTCGGCAGTTCGTCGGCGATCACGGCGGCGCGGCTGGCGGTGTTATGCGCGGATGATGCGATCGCGGTCGATTTTATCGGCTTGATCGGTGACGACGAGATCGGGCGGTTTGTGCTGGCGCGGCTGGCAGAGTTCGGCGTGCATACGGCGCACATCGCCCACGCGGACGGCGCAACCGGAATCACGATCGGGCTGACCTATGCGCGGGATCGGGCGTTCGTGACCGTGCCGGGGGTGATGACGCGCTTTGATGGGAGCGCGATCACACCGGAACTGCTTAAGGATTACACGCATCTGCACATTGGATCGTTTTTCTTGCAGACGGGTTTGCAGCCGCATATCGCCCGCATTTTTGAGCAGGCGAAGGCGATCGGCGTTTCGACCTCGCTGGATGTCGGGTGGGATCCATCGCTGACATGGATGAAAAATCCGCATCTCGCCCCGGCGCTCAACGTGACGGGGTTTTTTATGCCGAACAGCGACGAAACCGCCGCTTTAGCCGCTTCTCCGCAAATGCTGGCGGATCAGGTGGGCGGTACGCTGATCGTCAAGGAAGGCAGCAAGGGCGCATCCGCGTATTGGCGGAGCGCGGCGGGTACGGTTGAAATGCTGCACACCGATGCTTTCCCCGTGAGCGTGATCGATACGACGGGCGCGGGGGATGCCTTCAACGCGGGTTTTATTTATGCGCGGCGGCTGTGTGGAAAACCGCTCGATGAGGCGCTCAGGTTTGCGGCGGCGTGCGGCGCGCAAGCGGTGATGCACATCGGCGGCGCGACAAATGCTCCATCTGCGCGACAGATTGACGCGTTTCTCAACCCATAATACCGGTTTGGAGTCTCCTCATGAATGACATCCCTTTGAGCATGTTTCGTCCGATTCCTCGATTGGTCGTCAAGCAGACGACGATCACCACGCCGAAATTCCCTGTCATCGACGCGCACAATCACCTTGCCGAACCGTTTGGCGGCGGGTGGGATCAACGCCCGATCCGTGAACTGCTCGATACGCTGGATGCGGCGGGCGTTCGCGCTTATGTCGATCTCGATGGCGGGTGGGGCGAGGATATTCTGCATCGTCATCTGGATACGATTAAGGCGCACGCACCGGAACGTTTTTTCATGTTCGGGGGCGTGGATTGGTCGCAGTGGGCGGCACATGGGGATCGCTTCGGAGAATGGGCGGCGGATCGGTTTCGGCAGCAGGTGGCACGCGGCGCGGACGGGTTAAAAATCTGGAAGCCGTTCGGCTTGCATGTGCGCGATCACCATGGCGCGCTGGTGTCGATTGATGATCCGCGTCTTGATCCGCTGTGGGCGACGGCGGGTGAACTCAATCGTCCGGTGCTGGCGCATGTCGCTGATCCGGTCGCTTTTTTTGATCCGCTGGATGCCAGCAACGAACGCTTTGAAGAACTGAACGCGCATCCCGATTGGCAGTTCCCAAGCCCACCATTTCCGCCGTTTTTATCGATCATGGAAGCCTTCAAGCGCATGGTCACACGTCACCGGGGGACAACGTTCATCGGGGCGCATGTCGGCTGTTACAGCGAAAATCTGGGATGGGTCGGGCAGATGCTAGACGAGTGCCCGAATTATTATGTCGATATCAGCGCGCGAATCAGCGAATTAGGACGGCAGCCATATACATCGCGCCGCTTTTTCTTAAAATATGCCGATCGGATTCTGTTCGGGATCGATGCCGGAGCAGATATTGATACCTACCGGGTATACTATCGTTTTCTTGAAACCGACGACGAGTATTTTAGCTACGGCGTTGGTCAAGGGCGCTGGCAGATTTATGGATTAAGTTTGCCGGATGAAGTGCTGCACAACGTGTATTACCAGAATGCGGCGCGGGTGCTGATCCGCGCCTGATATCCTATTTTAAGGTACTGCATGATCATTGACTGCGTAACGCCAAATGCCGCTGTTGATCGCTCGTTGGTCGTCTCCGGTTTTCATCACGGGGGTGTTTTTCGTCCGCAGCGGTCATTGATCGCCGCCGGGGGTAAGGGCTTAAATGTCGCCCGTGCCGCCGAGACGTTGGGCGGAAAAACGCGCTGTTATGGATTTATCGCCGGATATTCCGGTAATCTGCTGCTTGATCTGGCACAGGCGGAAGGGCTGGAATGCCACTTCACCCGACTGAGTGCCGGAGAGACGCGCAACTGCATGATCCTTGTTGACCCGAACATCGGGCTGACGAGCGTGATCAACGACGTGGGCGCGCCAACCAGCGCCGAAGATTGGGCGCGCCTGCGAACGGATTTGATCAACCGCCCCGATCCGGGCTTGATCTGCATCTGCGGCAGTTTGCCGCCCGGTTCGCCGGTTGAGGCGTATGGGGCGATGCTGCGCGAATTGGTCGCGGCGGGTCAATCGGTGTGGGTCGATACCAGCGGCGCGGCACTCAAAGCGGCGGTGGAAATCCCGGGCGTGCATCTCAAGATCAACGACGAAGAAGCGGCGGAACTGACCGGAACGGCGATCAACTCGGCGGAGGACGCGGAACGGACGGCTCAAGCGATGGCGGCAGCATCCGGCGCGGCGGTGGTGATCACGCTGGGCAAAGATGGCGCGGTCATGGCATCCGGTGATCACTGCTGGCGGGCGATTGCGCCGCCGATCACCGTCGCAAGCCCGGTTGGAAGCGGCGATTCGTTTCTGGGGGCGCTGCTGGTCGCGCTGGCGGATCATCGTCCGGTGGATCAGGCATTACGCGCCGCCGCCGCTGCGGGGACAGCGAATGCGCGTTCGGTGGGTGCAGGACACTTCACACGGGCGGATTTTCTGGAAATCGAGCGCGAAACGCGTATTGTAAGCAGTCAACACTAGAGGTCTGTCATGTCGAGTTCTGATCTATTGGGTTTGGAGCGTCAAGAAAAAATCGCGCAGCTTTTGGAGCAGCGCGGCACGCTCACTGTCGCGCAGATCAGCGTCATATTCGAGATCAGCGAAGCGACTGTCCGCCGTGATCTCGCGGCGCTGGCAAATCGCAATCTGATCCGGCGCGTTCACGGCGGCGCGATGGTGAATCATCCTGTCGCTACGAGTGAAGCGCCGATCCTGCACCGTCAAAAGCAGAACGCCGATGTCAAACAGCGCATCGGCAAAGCCGCCGCCGAACTGATACAGGATGGCGAAACGGTCTTATTGATCGGCGGCAGCACGGGATTAGCGGTCGCGCGTGAACTCGTCCATCATGTCAACCTCACGATCGTGACTGACTCGCTGCTGGTGGCGAATGAACTGCTTCAACAGGGCGTGCATCGGGTGATCATCCTCGGCGGGCTGGTCGATCCCAATGAACGGGCGGTGCGCGGGACGCTCTCGCGGATGATTCTATCCGAGCTTCAGGTCGATAAAGTTGTCATCGGCACAAAAGCGATTTCGATTGAGCGCGGGTTAAGCTCCGAAAGCGTGGAAGAAGCGGAGTTATTCCGCAACTTCATCAAAGCGGGGCACAGCGTGATCGTGGTGACGGACAGCACGAAATTTCGGCAATCGGCGCTGGCGCGGGTGACGGGGATCGATCAGGTGGATGTTTTGGTGACAGACGAACTTATTTCGCAGAATGACCGCCAACAGCTTCATGAAGCCGGGGTGATCGTCAAAATCGCGGACGAGTCTTGAGGGGGAAGGACGACCACTCCCCCGAACCGTTGACGGTGGCGCAGGGAGAGAGAAAAGCAACCCCTCCCCCGACCCCTCCCCCCCCCCCCCCGGCCGGCCCCCCCCCCCCCACCGCGTCGGGGGGGGGAAGAGAAAAGAACTCCAAAGAGGGCGGAGGATGAAAAAAA
>CALBRY010000467.1 GCA_937927665.1 uncultured Chloroflexota bacterium | reverse complement strand
AGTTTGCTTCGTCGGCGCGGGGCTTGGGCAGTGACCGGAACGTGAGTACTCAGATGAATATGCTGCGGGAGGACGGCGTCTTCCCGCTGGTATTCAACCTAGATTCGGTGGAATTATTCCACAACTGGGCGCAAGTGCTGCTGGATCGCCAGCTTCCCAACCCGCCGATTCTCGATTTGACGGCAGTCGATCTGACAGCAGGGGAAGGCGGATCGATTCAAAACACGATGCCGCCGTTCTCGGTCGATTATCGCAATCTAATCAACTTTGACCTAAAACCGGGTAATATCGCGGTGCTGACCGCCAGCGGAATCGACGCCGGTCACTTTGCAGTCAGTGCGCGGTTAGGTGGCGCAACGCAGCGGCTGCAAGATAACCTGCCGCTCGAATTCTGTCCGCCCGACGACGGCGTGATGCTCATCATGAGCCGAGGAGAAGGTGCGCGCAACAGCACCGCCCCTATCACGATCACATGGACGCAGCAGCCCAGTCCGAATCCCTGCACCGATGACGCCGACGAACCCGAAGGCGATGCGTCATGTATTGTTGGTAACTGGCAGGTGATCGACTTCCCGCCCACGATTGCAGGGCTGCCCGGCGCGACGGTGGATACCAGCAATTTCATCTTCACATTTGATGCCGAGGGCAACCTTTTTGGAACGTATGCCATCACCGCCCGCTCCGATGGTCTCACCGTCACGCTGGATGTGCCGTTTAGCGGCACCTATGCCATCAGCCCGGTTGAAGGCATCTCAAGCGACTTCGATGTCGATGCTTTTAACTGGGCATTTGAACCGGGCGGCAGCATGATCATGATCGCCGCTGATGGCACACGCACCGATCTGTCACGGTCGTTCTACAGCAGCGGACCGATTGACGGCTGGACACCGAACAGCACGGTCACATGCAGCGGCGACACCTTATCGTGGGATACCGTAGACGGTTTTGGCGGCTTCGTGCTGGAGCGCCGGTAAAGCGGGCTGAGGGGGTGCATTTTTCCTCACCCCCTCAACTGATGAACTAGCGGCGTACGACGAGAACTCCGCCCGCATCGGCGGTTACTTGCGTCCCCGGCGTGACGCGGATCGTGTCTCCGTTCACCGTGACATCATAGCCCGCGTTGGGCGTGAGTCCGGTGATGTAACTGCTCACTGCTGACGTGCTGAATTCCAGCGACTCGAACGCCGCCAGCGCATCAACCGGGAACAGCACCGCTGTGTCGCCCACGACCGCGCCCTGATACGCTGTGCCGCTTGTGCTTTCGATCAATGTACTGGTAAGCGGGACAACGCCCGCGTCCGTCCCTTGCAGGACGTGCAAAAAGCGGACTTCCGGCGCGGCGGCTTCGACCATCAGGCGATAGCGCATCATCTCGTTGCTCGCGGGCGCGCTGCTCACCTCATCGACCAGCGGCGACACGGCGATCACCGGATCGACGGGCAGCAGCGTTTCGACCGTGAGCGTTTGCCCGCGTTCGGTGGTCATGCTTGTAACCTGTTCATTCACTGCCGCCTCTGCCGGAAAATTCAGCCAAAAACGGCTGACCGGATTCTCTGCACGGGTGGTGGCGCGGTCATAGACCACAATCACATCCGGCTTGAGCCAGATCACTGAGCGGCTGACATGTTCGACCGCCGTCACACCCTCGTATTCCGAGTTGTACAACGCCGTTGCATCCCCGAAAGCGTAAACATAGTCATCCGTCACGCTGATCCCAGGCGGCGGCGGATCGCCTGCCGAAAGCAGCCATTGTGAGCCACGTTCGCCAATCATCAGGCGGAAGTCGTCGCGGTCGGGCAGCGTATTCTGTACGGTCAGAGTGTTGAAGTTGTCCGACGTGTGATAGTCGAAGTCGTAGCCGACACGAATCTTGGTCAGCCATTCGCCCCCGCGATAGAACTCAATCGCGTTGCCGTTGCCGCTCTGATGATCGACCTCATCCCAACTCAGGTTGTAGGTGAACCATGCCGCGTCTGCGCTCCAATCGGTGCGAGCGAGCAAGCGGCGCATTCCCGGCGCATACCATGACGTACCGTAGCCCGGTCGCGGGTCAGTGGTTGTCAGCATGTTCGGATCGAACATCAGGAAATACAGAATTGCCTTATGCACCGAATCGGTATCCTGCACCCGTTCAACCAGTCCAAAATCGCCCCCCGGCGGCGTGTGCATCTGCAACCAGCGCAGCGCGTCAAGTCGTTCAGGATTCGCGCCCGTGAACACATCATACGCGCCCAATGCGCCGAATAACTCGATATAGTCGGGCAGCCAATAGTTTTGACCGGAACCATACCACGCGGGCAGATACACCACGCCCGCATCCTCGCTGACAGCGGTCGCCGGACTCATCGAATGGACGAACGCGACAATCGCATCATCCCAAAACGGATTCGCCTCAAAACTGACCTGCTGCCCCCACACCACCGGATCATTCGCGCCGGAGGTTTGCAGCGCCAGCATAAACTGTGCGGCATAACCGAGCGACTGCGGGCTGTACTCAAACCCTTCCGTCCCAAAGCCGCCCTGTGCATCGGTGCGGAACAAATGGTCGATCACGTACAGCCATGCCCCGGTCGCATTTTCGAGATACACGCCCAGTTCCCCACCGGGATCGTCCGCCGCATCGAACGCCAGCGCCATCATGCCCATGTTGCGCATGTGC
>CALBRY010000466.1 GCA_937927665.1 uncultured Chloroflexota bacterium | reverse complement strand
CGACGCTCTATCTTGCGCGTCTCCGTGCAGAGCCGAATACATCATCCGCTGTTCTGGCGCACATACCGTATGACTTCGATCTTGAGGCGACGGGGTTGGTTGCCGGATGGCATCGGGTGAACTTCGAAGGAAATGAAGGCTGGATCGCAACTGAACTGCTTCAACTCAGGATCGGCTGCCTCGGCTAAATCAAGCAAAAGCAAAGGGGAATGTTCACGCGAACATTCCCCTTTGACGATGCACACAACACATCATGCGCTCAGATAGTCGGGAAAGTGCGTCGTCATCGTCGCTTGCCCCTTCCGGTCGATCATATACCCCTCAAAATCAGGCAGCGATTCCACGAAGTAGATACCGTTGCGCCCCATCGCGAATGCCGCCGTTGCAAACCGATCCGCTTCCAGCACATCCGGTCCAATCAACGTAATGCTGACGATCTCATCCAGCGAGTCCGCATCACTGCGCGGATTATAAATATGCGCGCCCCGCATGTAGCTTCCCGAAGTCGCAATCCCGCGATCATCCAGTGTGACCGTCTTGACGATCTGGGATAAGTCAAACGGATTGCAAATGCCGACTTTCCACTGCTGATCGCGTGCGTTCCGCCCGTAGACCTGCACATCACCGCCCGCATCGACATAGAAATTCCGGAAGCCCTTCATGTAGAGCAGCGAAGCCGCCTCGTCAATCGCCCAGCCTTTGACAATCCCCGATGGGTTGAAAACCCCGTTGTGCCACACATCGAAATAGCCGTTGCTTTCCTGTTTCGTCTGCTCCGCCAGCACCAACACCGTCTGCATATCATGGCACGTCTGATCGAGCCCGAGTTCGCCCCGGTTCACCCGTGAAACCTCGCTCGTTTCTTTGAACGGGCTGAAGGTCTGATCGACATAGGTGAAGTAGGCGTAAACATCGTCAAACGCCCCGGCATCTGCCGAGGCGTCGACAATCTCGACGGTGATGGGCATCCCCATCAACCAGCGAGTCTGTTTCATAGATCCATCCCAATCGCGGCGTCGAGCAGTGCCGATTCGAGCGACTGAACAAAGGCGCGGCTGCTGTCCGTCGCACGCGAGACGAAATCCACATCGAAGTCCTGCGCTTCAATCGCTTCGCTGATCAGCGTAGGAAGCGCGTTGCGGGTGATAATGTCCGATTCATAGGTGCTGCGCGGGTAGTCAGCGATCAAGATTTCAACCAGTTCGCCATTCTCGATCACCGCGACAACCTGCATATTTCCCCAGCGCCCCGCCGCGACACTGTCGCCGTAATACGAACCATCGTAGTAAATTGCGCCTTCGGCAAGCTCGGTCGATTGTGTGGCTTCAACCGTCGATTGATCAGGAGCAAGCTCGACCGCTGGCGGGTTCGTATCCATCCCCGTCAGATGATGATTCTCGCCGCCAGCGCCGCCGGAACCGCGCCCACCGCGTCCGCCGCGTCCACCGGGAGCGGTAGGTGCTTCCTGCGAAACAGTCGTCGTGCCGTCTGCATTCTCGGTGGCGCTGTCTTCCGCCGCCCCAACTGCCGAGTATGTCAATGCTGCGCCTGCGACGAGAACCGATGCGCTCAGCGCGTTGATTTTCCAGTGTTTGCGAAGTGATGCGTTCATGGGTACTGCTCCTTGTTCGTAGGTGTGTGATAAATCGTTGATCGGTGTTGCATGTTGCATGTTGCTTGTGATGCGCTTACGGTGTGACGGGTCGCTGCACCCGCTTCATCCGGTTAACTACCCAACCGGCAGGACGGGCGATCACGATAACGGCAGCGGTAGCGGCAAGGATGACCCACAGGTTGTAGGCGACACTTCCCAATTCTTCCCAACGGAAATCGAGTAGGCTGGTGCTCTCCGTCTCGCTCTCCGTCTCGCTCGGCGGCTGCGCGGAATCGCCGCTCAATCGGGCGGCAAGGTCGGCGACGGTCGTGCGCCCGCTGTTGACAACCGCCAGCAAGTTTTCAAGACTTCGACCCTCAGCGCTCATGCTGGCGGAAACCGCCTCAACATCAACGCCAGCGGTAGCAAGTTCAGCCGTGAACGTTTCCAGCGTCATCGTGCCTGTCGTAACTGCGGCGGCTTCCGGTTGCTCCGCAGCGGTGCTGCTCGTTTCAACGCTCGTTTCAGTACTCACTTCAGCGTGAGCGTCAGCAGCGGTTTCGGCGACGGTTTCGGCGCTGCCCGGCAGCGCGGAACGATCACTAATCATCGCGAAGCCATCTTCCCCTGATGACATGCTGATCACCATCGCTGTGCTTTGTACCGGGCTGATCAGGTCGCCTTGTGACCACAGGATCGCGCCGCTGATGACCACCAGCGCGACAAGGATGAGAAACCCTCGCAGACTGCGGCGTGGACGTTTTTCTGCGCGTGCCATAATGTGATTCTCCTTCTACGTTGATCGTCGCAGTTTCGGAATCCACCCGAACAGGTATTTCGAGCCGTTGGTGACGATCCATTTCCAGTGCAGCGCGACATGCAGCGCAACAATGATCAGTACCAGTTCCGACCCGACCATGTGCAGCGTTTGAAGCGTCCGCTGAAATTCCTGATCGAGCGAGAGACTCAACCCGAGCGTGCGAGAGATCAGAATGCCGCTGATCGTCACGAAAATCATGTCCAAGAACAGCGCCACATTCAGAACATAGTTCACCCGTGATTCGTGCAGCAGCTTCTTGAAGAAGTTCCGCGTCAGGCTGACAATCCAATCCCAGTGAAGCACGATATGCAGCACGAACGCGACAGCGAATAGAAGCCCGAGGACTTCATGAAGTGCCAGCCCTGTGAAATGCTCTTCCATCTCAACGATGAATACCCCCGTCAAGAGCAAATCAAGATAGACATTCAAGCGCGTCTTATTGAGCCGGAACTTGCTGGTCGCGCGCGCTTGTGGGACAGCTTTTCGAGTAAGAAGTTGCGCAGCCATTGAAGTACTCCTGTGGTGATCTGCGAACATGTGCTTACTTTAGCCGCCTTCGCGCCGCCTGTGGTTATCTCTACCTCAAATAACCTAAAATCTGATTTAAGGTCGTAAGAATCATAAGGGGCGCGAGTGATTGACTCGCGCCCCTGAATTTGAGCGAATTACCGGACTATCCTAGCGGGCAGCAGGACCGCAGTTACCCTGTGTCAAGCGATCAACACGCGTCACCCACACAACCCCCAGATCAGCCGCATATAAGCTGTACCACCGCTCCCCGTTGAGAATACGCAGCGAACGCGCTTCCCACGCACGCGCGGCAAGCTGAGTCAGCATTTCGTCATACGGCGCGGAGAACGCGGGCCACGGCTCAGTCAGCACGATAAAGCACTGATTCGTGTTGAACATGATTTCCTGAATCGGAGTCGCGGTCGGCGGCGGTGTCGGCGGAACAACATTACACCCGCCCTGATTGAGGAAGTACTGAAGCCGGATACCCTCCGTGCCGAGTGATGCGCGCAGTTCGTGGTTTTCATTGTAATATGCCGTCACGCTCATCGGGATCACGACGACATAATTACTGCCGGGGTTCAACGCCGGGAAGCCGCCATATTGTGTCGCGGTGATTTCGCCCGTGCTGATATTCACATCCTGAAGCGTCACCGTCGCGGCAGCCGCGGTCGCGCTCCCAATATTCGCCACATTGATTTCGACCGAGAACGGCACACCGCACGTCGCAGTCCCACCCTGAATATTGATACCATTCAGGACAATCGAAGCCACGGCGGGCGGCGGAAGCGGTGCAGGCGGCGCGACAAACGGCAGACTAGAAATATCGCCTTCAACACGGATTACCGTCGGCGAAACCCAACCGCTCATGCCAGAAGGCAGAATCACGTTATACCAACCGGTGCCGCTCGCGCTGTAGGCGAGAACCGCGCCGCCGCGTGAATCCATCGAGTCAACAACCGGGCAGCCGTTGTTATCAATCGAATCGCAGAAACGCACATTGACCGCATAATAACCCAATGCCGGGTATGCCATCGGCGCAGTCGAAACAGGCGGCTCAGGTGTCGGAGTCGGCGTCTCGGCTGTCGGAGCAATCCCCGCCGCTTCCAGCGTATCAGCGATCACGCGCTCGGTGTAAGCGCCCATGCGTTCATTATTCACGCGGATCGGCATCACCGTATCGCTGTACGATTGCTGGTCAGAAGTCACAACCACCAAGCGAAGCGCATACAACCCATCGGGGACGATTGTTGTATCCAGTGTAGCGAGTGTGCCATCGATCACAGGCACGGTTTGCGCCGCCGTCGCCGGAATCCACGGGGCATTTTCCGGAACGGTCAGATCAGCATTCAATTCGACATATTCCAGATAAAAATAAGTCAAATTCTCTACCGAGGCAGTCCCCAGCACATCCCCTATGCTCCAAACTTCCGTAACGGGCGGCGGCCATGTGATTTCGACCCCACTGCGGACAGGAGTGGTATCTGCCGGAGCATCTTGTGCCGTCACACCCGTGATCAGCGTCAAAAGTAGTGCAGCAATCAAAGAAACACGTAACGCGTATCGCATAACTTCCCTTTCTAAATGCGGTAGATGGCGAACCAGAGATGCGTTGTTTTCAGAGGCGTAATGAAACGCTTCTACTCGCAAGTGACACTATAACTTACTTTGTACAGGTCGCAGTCAAAATTCAAACATTTTTCATTCCGCGATGCTGGACTCATGGCGTTGAGATACTCCTCCTCGCTAGAATCGATCGAATGTAGTTCCTTCGTCGGCACAGCGGGCGGTCACACTCTTGATACGCAAAGACACCGTAAGTTTTCTGATCTACAACATGATCTTCTGTATCGGCATGTTGGGTTTGCTCGATGTGTTGGTGAATTTCTACTTCGCCAGTCTGGGAAATAATCCGGAAACAATTGGGCTTCTGCAATCACTCCCCCGTTTATCGGGATTCCTAACCAGTGTGCCGCTTGGCTTCTTGACCAACCGCATCGGCACGCGGCGCATGTTGATTTTCTCAACCATTGGCTGTGTCCTCGCCATCTGGCTTCAACTGATCCCCGTACTGCCCATGCTGGCGATCAGCCGTTTTCTTTTCGGCTTAACCTACGGCGCGCAGCAGATCGCCATCGCGCCGCGTATCGTAGAAATGATCGAGTCTAGACAGCGAACCCGATTTTTCGCGCTCCACAACCTGCTGACGATGGGCGCGATGGCGTTTGGAAGTTTTATCGGCGGCTACCTTCCGGGATGGCTCACCACCGCGACACAAACACTAGTTCCTGCACAATGGACAGCCAGCGCAACCACGCCTTACGCGTATGGGATTGCCATCTTCGTGGCAGGCTTGATCAGCTTGATCGGCATCATCCCGATGCTTGATCTACGCGCCCGAACAGTGAAAACCGATACCCCACCCCGCGCCCCCTTCACCGCTGCGTCGTTCTCGGCATCCGTAGCAAAAATGCCGTGGTTGATGCTTGCACTCGCGGCACTGCCGATGCTCACGTTCGGTTTCTCCGGTGGCTTAACCTTTCCTTTTTACAACCTGTTCTGGCGGGAGCAGTTCGGTCTAGCCGATCAATCTGTCGGGACGATCCTCAGCATCGGCTGGATCGGCATGGCGGCGATCCCGTTGATCAATTCGACCTTAGAATCGCGCTTCGGACGTACAGGCACGCTCCGCTTGATGATGATTCTCAGCGCGATAGCATTCCTCGTTCTGGGATTGCTCCCCGCGCTTCTAATCAGCGTTGGCGCGTTCATAATTGCCATCTCCGGTCGCAACACAATGAATCCGCTGTTTCAGCCGCTTGTGCTGGAATCGCTCCCCCCGTCCCTCTCAAATATCGCCAGCAGCATGATGATGGTTATGTGGAATATTGGATGGTTTGCCGCGACCGCGATGGGTGGGTTTATCGTGGAACGTTTCGGTTATGGCATGGTCATGATGCTTGCGGCGCTCAGTGTCCTGCTGACTGGTTTTTCCATCCCCATGATCTTCCGCCAGCCCGGCATTTTGGCAAAACGCCTTGCGCAGCAATCAGGGTAAGGGGTCATAAACCACCCAAAACTGTCTTTCTCCCCTCTCCGAATTCGGGGAGGGGAGACGAGCGAAGCGAGTGGGGGAGGGGTCGCTTTTCTCCCCTCC
>CALBRY010000465.1 GCA_937927665.1 uncultured Chloroflexota bacterium | reverse complement strand
TGCATGGATCGGTTTTCGAAGACCGCGCAAGAGTATTTTAGGACAAGAACTTGCTGGAGAGGTAGTTGAAGTCGGCAGCGGCGTGACCCGCTTCAAACCCGGGGATGCCGTTTTCGGGACGGGTGGTTTCGGGCATGGTGCCTATGCCGAGTACGTGAGCCTACCCGAAAACCCGGACACCGGCGTTTTGGCGATTAAGCCCGCTGGGGTGAGCTACGAGGAAGCGGCGACCGTCGCTGTCGGTGGACTGGAGGCGCTGCGCTTTTTGCGAAAAGCGAATATCCAAGCCGGCGAAAGCGTACTGATCAATGGTGCTGGTGGAAGTATTGGAACCTATGGGGTACAGCTTGCTAAGTATTTTGGCGCGGAAGTCACCGGCGTAGACAGCAGCGCCAAGTTGGACATGCTGCGCGCGCTGAACGCAGATCATGTCATTGATTACGCGCGAGAGGATTTTGCCAAAAGTGGACAGCGCTACGATGTCATTTTTGATGTGGTCGGCAAGGACTCTTTTGCGCGAAGCATTCGTTCGCTCAAGCCAGTCGGTCGCTACCTGATGGCGAATCCCAGACTGTCATCACTGCTGCGTAGGAAGTGGATCGAGCGTACAGGCAAACGCATCATCGCTGGAACGGAACCCCTAACCGCTGAGGATCTGTCATTTCTCGCCCATCTTATCGAAGTTGGTACGTTGAAACCGGTTATCGACAGACGTTATCCACTGGCGCAAACCGCCGCGGCGCACAGGTATGTTGAGACCGATCAGAAAAAGGGGAATGTCATCATTCGTGTGGCGAATACCGCTACAACTCTGTAAAGATACGGCGGTTTTCTGTACGAGACCATAACTCACTATAATGGTGCAAATGCCTTTGAGTGCTAGAGGTTGTCCCATGAGGGTGTTGAAAAAGTGTTTCGCTGCCCCCCCGACCCCTCCCCGAATTCGGGGGAAGGTTGGGAAGGGGGTCGGGTTTTTAAACACGCTCATGACTAGTTTCCCACAAGCTGTGGTATTCGTATGACACCTCAAACCGAGTTCGTATCCCCTCCATACCCTTTCCATGAACGGTATGAAGGGTTAAGAACGGTTTTTCAGCGAGTCTCATGGATCGTTGGCACATCGTAGCGGCGCATCATGTCGATCACATCGAACGAGCGCACGGCATTGGCAATTCCATCCATCCCGCACTTGCCCCTGCTTCGTCGATCAGGTGGAGGCGCTTGAGGATGTGACCAATCCACCGTGCATCGCCCATCTTCTCGACCGGCTGACCGAGCAGTCGCTCGACTTTCTAATGACTTGCCGAGGTGTCTACGGACTGATGGATTTCAGAATTCCTCACGGGCGAAACGCCAGAGCGCAATACTGATAAAGATGATGACCCACACCGTTGTCGCTATGATCGGCGTCGTCGCCGTGAGCGGCTGTTCCAACATGACCTCGATGGCGAGACCTTGAACGCTCCCGGATGGGATGATCATCCACGGCATCAGATAGGCGAACTGCCCCATATAGCCCATCAGGAACATGGCACTGAACAGGATGCCAATCGGGATGCCGATCACCGCTCCCCGGTCGTGAAGCAGCGTTCCCAACATCAACGTCAGGGTTAAATAGAACAGCATGTGCAAGCCGAGCAGTCCCATGCCGGATACAAATGGAATGAGCGGCGGCGGACTGCCGCTGTAGGCGGTGAGCTGAAGATAGGCGACCACCCCCTGCACGACGAGCAGGATGACGAAGAGCGCGGCGACATTGGCAACCAGCTTCGCCAGAATGAAGGCAGTGCGCGAGGCTGGCTTTGATAAAATCCATGCGGCTGTTCCGCTCTTCTTCTCGTCGATGATGGTTCCTTGCATGGCAATGATGACGCCAACGGTTCCAAATATCCCCGCCATGACGACAAAGACCGTCCGCGCTTGCTCCAACACCTGTTCCGGCGTTTGCTCCAGCGTTGCCGATACTTCCGAGGATGATGCCAACATCGCCAAGAGTGTGCCGTTGATGATGACCAACCAGATCAGACTGTTGATCCACCAGCGGCGGGTGCGCCACCATGTGCTGTTCTCATAGCGCAGCAGGTTAGCAAAGCCCCGACGCCATCCCTGTTCACTCACCGGTTGAAAAGTTGAATTAGCCGACATGCCGTTCCTCTCCTACCATGCTCATGAAAACTTCTTCGAGATCATGCTGCTTGCGTCCAAACGCAGTGACGGTGAGCGTGCGATCTTCTAACAGGAGTCGCAGCAGTTGGTCTTCGGCAGTCCGCTCGTCCGCGACGCTCACCTGCCAGACGCTTGAACCATTACTGCCGGCTATGCTGTGCACCGCCGTCACCCATGAATGGCTGCATAGGCGCTCCTGCATCCCCTGAGCATCCCCTTTGACGCCGACGCGATAAACAACGCCCTCTTTCCCTGCCAATAGCGCGCCAATCGGCGCCTGTGCGATCAACTGTCCGTTTTTGAGGATGGCGACCGTGTCGCTCACCCGCTGCACGTCGCTGAGAATGTGGGTCGAGTAGAAGATGGTCGTGTGCTTGCGCAGTCGTTCCATCACTTCGAGCACATCATGGCGTCCCATCGGATCGAGCGAGGCGGCAGGCTCATCGAGAATCAACAGGTCGGGATAGTTGATCTGCGCCTGTGCGATGCCGAGCCGCTGCCGCTCACCGCCGGAAAAGCCCTTGATCGAGCGATCCGCTTTGTCCGCCAAGCCGACCAGATCCAGCGTTTGGTCAATGCGTTCCTCAATCGCCGTTTTCGAGCCACTGTAGAAGAAGCGCGCGGTGAAACGCAGGGTTTCGCGGGCGGACATACCTTCATAGTAGCGCGGGTCTTGCGCCAGATAGCCCACCCCCTTGCGGATTTCGGTGCTGTCCTTCACGACATCCAGCCCAAAGACCGTTGCGCTGCCGCTGGTAGGGCGCGCCAGCCCCAGCAGCAGCTTGATGGTGGTCGTCTTGCCTGCGCCGTTGGGTCCCAGAAAGCCGAAGATCGAATTTTTCGGCACCTTCAGGTTGAGCGCTTGCAGCGCGTTGACCCCTTTGAACGTCTTAGTCAGCCCTTGCGTATTGATAACGAGCGTTTCACTGTCATTCATAGTTGATACCTTGTCCTCTCTAGTTTTCCGGTGGATCGTCAACATCGCCCTGTGACTGATCGATGGGGTTGACCGAGATCAATTGGACACCGAGGTCGCGGAGGCGATTGAGCACGCCGTGCAGGGCGGCTTGATCCGGGAGCGAGCCAGTCAGCAGCGTCACGCCGTTGTCTTCATAGCGGAACATCAGCCCATCGAACCAGTCTGCCCAGGAGGTATCCAGATGCCCCTTGATGCGTATGTCGTAGTGTTGGGTCATCGCTCTCGCTCTTCAGCCTTACTCCGCCAATGGGCTGTTAGTATGTATCGCTTCGATCACCTGCCTGATCGCGTCAGCCGTCAATCGAGCGTGATCCTGATTGTGGACGAGTGAAATATGCGTTGCACCCTCGACTGCAATGTAGATACTGTTGGCAGAGATGCTCTGTAATTCACGCTGCATTTCCTGCAATGTGCGGTTCTCTTCAGGTGACAGCTCATCGCGGTCGCCGGTGGTCAGCACGACTAGCGGCACATCCCCCAGACTCGTAATCACTCGTGCCTGCTCCAATATCACTGGCAGGGCTTCATCGAATTTCTGCGCCGATTCCGCAAATTGCACTGTGGCAAAAAAGGCTCGCATGGCACGTTCCTCATGTCCGGGCAATTGCCCCGACACTTCGCTGTCCGCTGACGTAACATCCATGAGGCGCAGCAGACCGAGTCGGGATGCAAACGGACCGATGGCGAGCAGTTGCGGGTCTACGCCTGCGCCTTCACGCGTGTCAAGCCGCCGCCAGGCGTCGGGATGTGAAGCATCAATTTGTACCAGTCCAACAACCTCGTCAGGATACTGCTGGGCATAAACCCGGTCATACAACCCACCCAGGGAATGCCCGACCAGCACGTAAGGCGGGGCAATCCCTGCATTAGCGAGCAGTATATGGAGTTCGGCAGCGTTTTGCCGGGCGTCGTAGCCAACCGGGCTGGGATCGCTCCAACCCCAACCAGCCCGATCATAGGTACAAACACGGGTATTTTGAGCAATGTCAGGTTGTATCCAACCCCAACTGCTCGATGTAAAGCCGCCCCCTGCATCCAGGATCACAGTTGGGCGTCCCTCACCGATACAATGGATATGCAAGCTGTAGCCGCCAACGTCGACCATCTGGCCGGGAGCTGGGTAGGCGCGTCTATCGTTTTCGGTGGCGATTGCCTGGTATACCATGCCCACAATGGGCAGCGCAATCAGCAGGGTAGCCAGCGTCAGAAGCCCGCGTTTGACATAGAACAGGCAGCCGCGCCTGTGTGAGGTTGGCTTCGGTTGGACAGCGGATGCACTTCCTGATGTGACCGAACTCATGATCGTTCTCCTTATTGGTTATGCCAGTTGTCGATAGGCTTAAGGTAGGCGGCAAAGGGGTTGATGGCGGGCAACCGACAGGCGTATTGTGACGGTGATACTTGGGCGGGGCAGCACAGCGCCACCCTACACTCTGCCTTAGCGCTGCCCCCGTTCGAAAGTAACTTCTGGATAGTCGGCTGAATCACCGTCGAGCAGCGGTGACCGCTCACCCTTGAGATTAGTGTCGAAGAAGGCCACGAGGTAATCGCTGATCACACGCTGACCACGCAGAGCGTCAATGCTGGCGATGCCGCCCATCTGAGGCAGCAGCGCGGGTTGAGCGAGCGCCAGCAGCGGAATGTCGGTGAAGTTGTTGTGCCGTGCGCCGCCGATACCCACACGGTAAGCGTCTGGCGAGTTTTCCAGCAGCATTTTGGCAGTGGCGTTGCGCTCGGCATTCCGGTCGTCCATGAACTCGGCGACCAGTTGAGCGTCGGGCATGGTTTGCCCCGCGAGCAACTCCTGTTCGTGTACCCAATCTTCGCCACTGAGAATGTCCGCATCCAGCAGCATGATCGGCTGCGGTACGCCGACTTCAGCCGACTCACCGCGCAGCGGCACGTCGCTGATGATGACCGCTTGGCAGCGCGAGTCTGTGCGGCACACTTCGCCCGCCGCTGAACCGCCAAACGAATGTCCCCAGATACCTAGATGATCGAGGTCGAGGCTGCCATGCAGGACGGTATCGCTGTCGTTGACCTGCGCCAATTGATCGATGACGAACGCTAGATCGGCAATGCGCGTGGCGAATAATTCGTCGGTTTCGGTCAGATCGACGTTGGGACGCATGATCACCTGCCCGTCCGGCAGCGTCGTCAGCAGCGAGTTGTAGGCATGATCGACCCCCACGACGATGTAGCCGTGACTGGTGATCTCTTCGATTAGCGAGGCCGAGAACGCCGCGTTGTAGCCGTTGCCGGGTGCGGCGATCACGACGGGATAGCCTGATTGGTCAGGCAGGACGGGTGGAGCGGCATAAGCATGGCTGTGAACTGCATCCGGGCTGATGCCCGTGAACTGCTGAAAGATGGTGCCCGCCGCCTCCGGCAGGTAGGGGGCGATTTCGCTGTCGGCATTTGGCGCTGCGGGGTACCAGAACCATACATGGATGATGCGTGGATCGTTCTCCTCCGGCGTGTTCGTTTCGTCGCGGCTGTCGTCGCTCCAAACATAGTCGATCCGTCCGACGGCATAGGAACCTGTTAGCTCAGGGAAGGTGATCCCGCCGGATGCCGTAGGGACTGCGGGAGCTTCGACTTCCGGTTCGGTGGTGGACGCAAGCGCGCCCTCGATGCTAACGCTGGCGAGAATTGCGTTGGCGTCGGCAAGGATCGCTTGCATCGCCGCCATGCTGTCTGCTGTCACGAGGAGGACGACGGTCGTGCTGCCGTTGGACTGCGCGACGGCATTGCCCACGCCGCCGTCGGGGTGGCTGTAGAGCACCTGAGTCCACGTCCCGCTCGGGGCGCTGAAATCCCCCATTGGCATAACGTCGGCAGCAGATAGCGTGGGCGCAAGCTGAGCGACCGCTGCTGCAATGCCTGCTTGAAGGTCGCTGCCTTCGACCGAGATCAGGTAGATGGACACGCCCGAATGGGTGAACAGCGCGTACTCGGCGCTGCTTTCATCGTTCCAAACGGCGGGGATGGTCGCTGTGAATTTTCCGGTAGGATCGCTGTACACGGTTTCCTGCGCCAGAGCTGGCAGTACGCTCGCCGCAATCAGGAGCAGGGCAAGCCCGAGGAATACGAGCCGAGTCAGCGTTTTCCACACTGCCGAGTTGGGGCGAGCTAATACGTTCAACTGCACCATTGCTTCTTCCCTTACAGTTTCAGATCGGTCGTTAAGCTCACTCTAGGGTGCAAAGGGGTTGATTGCAGAGAGCCGAAAGGCGTATTCAGGGGGTTGATTGTTGGGAGGGGTAGTTTACAAGCCGCCCCTCCATCTCCGGCTACTATGCTAGCGGTTCGCCCGTCCGCGCGGCTTCGATCACGTCGAGAATGGCACCGGTCACCTGCTGCGCATAGGCTTCGTTGCCCAATATGGATCCGTGATCCGCACCCTCGACAATCCGCGTCACACTGTTGGATGAATAGGTGGATAGCTCATCCGCCAGTGCGTTAAGTTGAGGTAGGTTCTGCATTCCGGTATAAGTTATGCTGGCCCAAAGAACCTCTATTGGTAAGTCGTCGAGGTTTTCTGCGCCGGCCGACGCCTCCTGGAGCGCCGCAAAATCAGGAAACGCCTCCGCATAGTAAGTGTCGAAGGTCTGGTTCCTCGGTTGGAGAGATGCGATTTCACGCGCAATATCTGGCGGGTAACCGGCGTTCAGCGCGTCACCCAGCGCCGTCAGGCGGATCACGCCTGTTCGAGTCAGTCCCCAGATGACAGTGCTCGTCAAACTGTTAAAGTTTTGCCATGACTGGGCCTCACTCGGGCTGTCAAAATGCTTCGGTGCGACCAAACCGCTATCGACGAGGACGATTCCGGCGATCTCTTGCGGATACTGGGCAGCGTAAATGCGTGTCCAGATCGCGCCGTAGGAATGACCAACCATCACGTAGGGAGCGGAAACGCCGGCCTGCTCCAGTAGGGTATGAAGTTCGTCCACAATGGTGAACGCATCACGCGATCCCGTGACCGGTTCACTCCAGCCCAGACCGGGGCGGTCATAGGCGCAGACCTGTGTGTGCTCTGCCATCTGATTCTGAACCCAGTACCACCACAAGGACTCGGCAGTGAGACCGGCCTGTAAAATGACTGTCGGGCCGCCTTCGCCCATGCAAACCAGGTGCATCTGACTGCCGTTCACGTTATAGAGCTGGCCGCGCGGCGCATAGTTGCTTTTGTCCAGTTCGGTGGCAATGGTCTGATAAGCCACGCCCAGGACGATGAGCGCGACCAGGGTGATGCCGAACCACTTCAGCCCGCGCTTGACGTAGAACAAACAGCCGCGCCGATTAGGTCGGCGCTGCGGCTGAAGCGACGCTTTCGTTACGCTAACCATCACGATTCCTCCCTTGAGATGAGGAAAGAGAACGCTGCTCGGACTGAAACTGAGTGCGGTCTAGAAACCGCCCGCGAGCAGAATGACCATGTAGATCGTGAAGTCGGACACGAAGTGCATAAACAGCGGCGCACCCAGTCCGCGCGTTTCGACCATGCTCTTGGCGAAGACCCAACCGCCAATACCTGTCAAAATCACTCCCGTGACGCCTGAGGGCAGACCAAAGTAGTGCGCCATGCCAAACCATGCCGCCACGAGGATGAGCGACGCGCCTTTGCCAAACAGCGGGAGCACCTGCGGCAGCAGCGCTGAGCGGTAAAGGACCTCTTCTGCAAAGGCATTCATCAGTGCGCTGAGTGCGGCAAACAACACCAAGCCGACGGACAGATTGCTGATGTTCGGCTGTACGGCAGGAACGGTGAAGATCAGCAGGATCGTGACGATGATTATCGCGTAGCGCAGGCTGAATCCGAGCCATATTTCCGGTTTACGCGGAACGCCCCATTTCTCCGGTTCGGCGGTGGCGGTGAGGTTCCCAACCGTCAAGTAGAAATCCCGGCGTTTCAAGCCCATCGCCAGCAGCACCAGCAGCATGACCACCGACGCCCCGATCCGCAGGAGGCGTTCGCCGAAGAATGCGAGGTTTCCGCCTTCGCCAAAAGCGTTCGTGTAGAAGGCGGTTTGTGGCAGCAGTGTCAAGAAGAACCCGGCTTCAACGACGTAAATGACGAGAAAGATGAATGCTAACCCCCTGAGTGGACGAATGGGTTTCCAAATGAAGGTCAGCGCCAGCAGGATCGCCAGAAAGCTGAGCCGCGCAGGAAGCATCCACGAGGTGTCTAGATGCATAAAGGCGCGCAAAATAATCTCGGGCACAGTGAGCGTCAGCACAATCACCCAAGCGACTATCAGCAGAGGACGGCTACCGCTGACCGCTTGGGGTGAACTGCTCGGTACAGCAATCGATGGGCGCATGATGAATTCCTCCGTATCACTTCTAGAAGTTTTGATAGGATCACTCTAGGTGAGAAAAGGGTTGATTGCGGGTAGCCGAAAGGCGTATTGTGGGGGGTGATTTTCTTGGGCACGATGACTTGCGCTTCACAGAATCTGCCGTTACACTCTCTGTAAATTATGAAGTCAGGGTAATTGTATGGTAGTGTCAGCGTCGGACCTTCTGCAAACGAAGCTGACTCCTCCCCCTGTACGCGCTGATCTTGTGCTCCGTCCCCGCCTTGCTCAACAGTTCAGCGCCAGTCTCGAACGCCTGCTTACGCTCGTCTGTGCGCCTGCCGGGTACGGCAAGACCACCTTAATAGCGGAGTGGCTTTCAAGCGACGCAGGGGAAGGATTTCGGGCTGCGTGGTTTTCGCTCGATGATGATGACAATGATCCCTCTCGGTTCCTGTCGTATCTTGTTTCTGCGTTTGCACAAATCAGTGATGTCAACCTCAATGAGCTGCTGTCGCTGATGCGCTCGCCCCAACCGCCGCCGCCCAAAATACTTCTGACCGCGCTGTTGAGCCAGATCGAGGCAGTCCCTGACCCGATCATCCTTGTGCTGGATGATTACCATGTGATCACAGCTGCACCGATCCACGAAGCGATGACGTTTCTGCTTGATCATCTGCCTGCGCGGATACATCTCGTCATCACCAGCCGGGAGGATCCGTCGTTCCCGTTGGCTCGTCTTCGGGGGCGCGGACTGCTCGCGGAAATCCGTGCAGATGAGCTGCGCTTTACCCCGGACGAAGCCGGGCAGTTCCTCGCGCAGATGCTCGGTATATCCCTGAGCGCCGAGCAAATCCGCGATCTCGATGCGCGCACCGAGGGTTGGATCGCCGGATTGCAGTTGGCGGCGCTGGCGATGAAAGGGCGCGGCGACGTTGACAGCTTCATTTCGGCATTCACTGGAAGCCACCGCTTCATACTGGACTATCTGACCGAAGAGGTCCTCAACCGTCAGCCCGAAAGCGTCAAGCAGTTTTTGCTCCATACGTCGGTGTTGAATCGCCTGTGCGGTCCTTTGTGTGACGCCGTAACCGGCGGAACCGATGGGCAGGATATGCTGGAACATATCGAGCGCGGCAACCTGTTTATGATTTCCCTTGACGATGAGCGTTGCTGGTATCGCTATCACTATCTGTTTGCTGAAATGCTGCGAAAGCGAAGTCAACAGACAATCACGGAATCAGCGATACTTGAACAACGCCGCCGCGCCAGCCGTTGGTTTGCGGAAGAATCATTGATTGATGAAGCTGTTAGCCATGCGATAGTGGCAAAGGATTTTGAATTTGCGGCCAGCACGTTGGAGGGGGCGGAAAACATTTCCTTTGCGGAGTGGCGTGTGGGTGCGGGACTTCGCTGGTCACGTCTGCTGCCAGAAGCTGTTATTGCTCGACATCCCCGGCTGTTACTCCATCTGGGATTATGGTATGCGCGTACTGGACAGAATGATATCGCACAAAAACATCTCCGGGATGCCAGAGCCGCCTTAGAGCTAGATGCCTTCGCACCAGATACGCAAACTGAATTAAGTGCCTACGCCAATCTCATTGAAGCGAATTTCGCAATCCTCCGTGGAGAGGCTTCGCGCGCCTTAGCCCTAGTCGAATCTACACTGGCGGCGCTTCTAGACGATAATTTACGCTATCGGCATTTTGCGCTGACGATCGCAGGTGTTGCCCATCGTATGCTGGGTAATTTTGACTCAGCAGAGCGCGCCTATTCTGAAAATTATGACATTGCAGCAAAACTGCGTGATGGCGAATTATTGATACGAACTGTGGTTCAAGCCGCTACAACTAAATGGTTGTTTCGCGTGAGTTTGAGCGATAGCATCGCATTGTATTCTGACACCCTCGCGCTTCTGATAGAGTGGAATCAGCATTATTTGCCCACGATAGGGGTAATTTATGTGTCTCTCGGCGCTGCTCAATTCGAATTAAACCAACTGGATGACGCAGTTGCTTCTTCCCTTCTGGCTCTAAAACATTCGGAGAATACCGTCCCCAATGTTGCGTACGCAGCGTATTTGGTTCTGATACGCGCCTACCAGTGTCTTGGTGCCGTTGATGAGATGCTTACCACAGCACGCAAACTGAACGAGTTACATAAGATGTTTCCCTCCATGCCGGGTGCTCTTTTATATCTCTACCAGTTGCATATCTGGATAATCGGTCATGCTCTGGATGGCGTAGTTGATCTAAATGCGTACACAAAGGAGGCTATGAACGCCACTGCCGCAATAAAACCGACACCCTATATGGTGCAGTTGTTTACCATACGCAACAGGATGAGACACGATTTGGCAACTCTGCCTGACACACTCATGCAGTTGGAGGGACTCCAAGCCGAGTTCGAGACCAAAGCGATGAATACCTGCCTAATTGACGTTCTCATCGTAAAGGCTCTAGTGCTTGATAAGCTCAAGCGTATGGAAGAAGCAGGGGCAGCTATCACTCAGGCATTGAAACTGACTGAACCTCACGGGCTTGTGCGTACTTTTGTGGATGAAGGAACACCAATGGCGGCACTATTGCGTGAGGCAAGGGCGCGTGGCATTGCGGTGGACTATGTGACGAATCTATTGTCCGCATTTGACCACGAGACACCAGCAAAAAGCACGGCTCGATATGAGAAGCGGATCAATGGTGAATTTGAGCCTCTAAGCGAGCGTGAACTTGAAGTGCTTCAGCTTATCGCCGACGGAGCATCCAACCGCGAGATTGCCCATCAGCTTGTAGTCAGCCTCGGTACGGTCAAGAAACACCTGAACAATATCTTCCTCAAGCTCGATGCTCACAGCCGAACGCAGGCGCTTGCCGCAGCTAAGAAATACAAGCTTTTATGAGAAATGGCACGAAGCTTCGCACCTCACTCACCTCATACTCCATTACTGGCTGACCGCTTGAGTTGCGGTTGAGAAAACGTACCTGAACGGTATCCTCGGTTGCGATGAAGACGATCAGCGGCGTATGCGTGAGTCGTTCTGCGGTAAACACATTGCTCAGCTTACAAAGTCGTCCACTTTCTTGCGTCCGGTGGTAGCGATTTGAATTGTCATGATTTCCCTCCTTCACTGATCACGTTTTGAAGCCATTCCTTCACTGTGTTTTCGCCTGCCTGCTGATAGAACTCGCTCAGGTCTTTGCCGCTCGGCACTTGCACGCACTTGACGGCCCTAGATAACGCCGCGATCTGTGCCGCCGCGCCTGTACCGGCTTCATCGGCATCCATACAGGCGATCACGCGCGGCACGCCCAGCAGCGTCCCGTACCAACGGCGGTCGATACGGGCATGGCTGGCGCTGCCTATCGCAGCCGAGCGCGCGAAGTCACCGCCAACGTGCCAGGCAATCAGGGCGTCGAACTCGCCTTCGGTGACAATCAATGGCAGTCCAGGTTGAACCTGATCCGCCAGATACAGGCAGCCGCGAATGTTGCCGCCGCTCACCTGCTGGTAACGCTGTTCGCCCGCCGCCCGGCGCACCTTGATCCCCCAGACGGCATCATCAATGATCCACGGGATGAGAATGCCGCACGGCACATTCAAGCCGTCGATCTCCCGCCACGCTGTTGGCGCACCGGGAATGTATCCAAGCTGCGCAAACCGGATGATCTGTTCGCTCAAGCCCCGCTCCCAGACCAGATAACCCCATGCACGCTGCCCTTCTGGTGACCATAAGCGCTCGCGTGCCTCGTCGATAATGTGCCGCGCCTTCGCCTGCCACGCCGCGTCTGGGGGCTGCGCGATTGGTTCGGGCATACGATGCAGGGTGTTCAGTGTTTCAATGTGCGGTAAATCACCGCTAGCTAGGCGTTCACACGCCTCGTGAAACGTCAGTTGGTGATAGTGCTGCATCCACGCGATAGCATCGCCTCCGGAATGGCACTTGCCGAAACACTGCCAGCGATGGGCGTAGACAACCAGCGAATACCCGTGCTGCTCACTGTGCAGCGGGCACTTGAATGCGGCATAGTCCCGTCCGCGAAAACGCGGCTTGCCGAGATCGCGCTCGACAAGCTGGCGGAGATCGAGACTTGTTTTGATCTTCTCTACATCGATCATGGCGTTTACCCCACTTTCGTCAGTGCTTTTGCCATATGTCAAAAGTCAGAAGTTTCGACTTTCGT
>CALBRY010000464.1 GCA_937927665.1 uncultured Chloroflexota bacterium | reverse complement strand
ATATACGCTGATACAACCTCCGTGTTGAACATGCTCGTCCCGCCGTCACCCTTGAAGCGCTGGATTTTGGCGATCATCTGCGGCGCGGCATACACCCACCCAACACGGAGCGCGGGCATCACCAGCTTGGAAACAGAGGCAATCGTCACCACGCATCCGCTAGTATCAAACGACTTGATGATCGGCGGCGGCGCAGCACCGTAATACAGCGGTTGATACGTCACATCTTCCAGAATCGTGAATCCGTACCGCTCCGCCAGCGTGATCAGCGCCTTACGGTTTTCGACGCTGTAACAAACCCCCGTCGGGTTATGAAATGCCGGGATCGCATAAAACAGTTTGACCCGGCTGCCGTACTCCTTGAGTGTGCGCTCCAGCGCTTCAAGATCGATCCCGTCGTCCCGAATCGGCACGCCGACAACCTGAACCCGGCTCATCTGAAAAATCGTCACCGCGAAGAAAAACGTTGGGCTTTCGACGATCACCACATCCCCCGGCTGAGTCAGCGCGCGGCACGTCGTATCCGCGCTCGAAAGCGCCCCTGTCGTCACGATAATTTCTTCAATACTGGTCGGCATGCCGTATAAATCCGAAACCAACCGCGCAATCTGCGTACGGGCGCGCATCGTTCCCGCCAGTTCCCCCGCATATTGGAGCGAATCCGTATGCAGAAGCGTCGCATGCATCAACTGATCAATCCGCTCACGCGGGACAAGCGATAAATCAGGATATCCTGTTTTGAAATCATAAAGAACGGTATTAGCCATAAGATTTCCTAACGAACAATAGGACTTCTAGCGGATCACAGTCAAAGCAGTTCTGATATCATAACCGATGGTTCATTGCATAGGTGAAAATACTCGATGACGAATGAAGCACAGCAGGTCAGCACAAACTCCGCTGTTGAGCCGTCGCCAACCCGCAAGCTCTCCGATTATTCGAACAGCCCTTTTCCAATTGGGCGCGGAAATCCGATGCCATTGGGTGCGACCCCCGTCGCAAATGGTGTCAATTTCGCGGTTTTCTCCAAACACGCAGTCGGGGTTGTACTCGTCTTATATCGCAAAGGCGAACCCGAACCGATGGCAGAAATTCGTTTCCCGGATAACTACCGCGTGGGAAATGTGTACTGCATGACGATCTACGACATCAATCACCGCCAGATCGAATATGGTCTGCGCGTATTCGGTCCTTACAGCCCAAAACTTGGACACCGTTTTAACCCCGATGAAATCTTGATTGATCCGTATGCACAGGCGATCACCGGGCGCGGCAAATGGCGCGAACGCGGCGAACTTTTCACCGGCGGGAATGATTTTCCGTATCGCGGTCGCATCCCCGGTCACGATTTTGACTGGCACGGCGATCGCACCCTCAATCACCCGATTGAAGACCTTGTGATCTACGAAATGCATGTACGCGGATTTACCGCGCATCCGTCGTCGGGCGTGCGTCACCCCGGCACCTATGGCGCGGTTGTCGAAAAAATCCCGTACTTGAAAAGCATCGGTGTGAACGCGGTCGAACTCCTCCCCGTGTTCGACTTTGACGAATTTGAGCATAATATCGTCATCCCACCCCCGGATGCGCCGATCAACTACTGGGGATACAGCACAGTCAATTTCTTTTCGCCCAAAGCAGGGCTTGCGGCTGGCGGCGCGAGCGAAGGCGAAATTGACGAATTCAAGTATATGGTGCGCGAACTCCACAAAGCAGGCATCGAGGTCATCCTTGATGTCGTGTTTAATCACACCGCCGAGGGGAACGAGCATGGTCCGACGCTTTCATTTAAGGGCGTGGACAATCAGACCTATTACATGCTCACACCGGATGGCTACTACTACAATTTCAGCGGAACGGGCAATACGTTCAACTGTAATCAGCCCGCTGTGATCCAGTTCATCGTCGATGCCCTGCGGCACTGGGTTTATGCCTATCACGTCGACGGATTCCGCTTCGATCTCGCCTCGATTTTGGCACGCCGTGAAGACGGGACACCGCTCGGTGATCCGCCGCTCCTCAAGACGATCGCGCATGATCCTGTGTTGGGCAAAACCAAGTTGATCGCTGAACCGTGGGATGCAGGCGGTTTGTATCATGTCGGCGGCTTTCCGGATTACGGACGATGGGGCGAATGGAACGGGAAATACCGCGACACGATTCGTAAATTCGTCCGCAGTGATGCCGGAACTGTGCCGGAAATGATGCAGCGCCTCATGGGATCGCGCGATTTATACCCGACACGCGGACCTATCGCGTCCGTCAATTTCGTGATCGCCCATGACGGCTTTACGCTCAACGACTTGTTCAGCTATAACGACAAGCACAACGAGGCGAACGGCGAAGAAAATCGCGATGGCGCGAACGATAACAATAGTTGGAACTGTGGCGTCGAAGGTGAAACCGATGATCCGGAAATTCTTCGCCTACGCCGCCGGATGATCAAGAACGCAGTCGCCATTCTGATGGTCAGTCAAGGGGTGCCGATGATCAGCATGGGCGATGAGGTTGCGCGCACACAGGGTGGCAACAACAACGCCTACTGCCAGGATAACGAAATCAGCTACCTTGATTGGACGTTCCGCGAAAAGAACGCCGAAATCTACAATTTCCACCAGCAGATGATCGCCTTCCGCCATCGTCATCCGGTTCTGCGACATGGCTATCACCTGCGCGGTGAGGATTACCAGAATGCCGGAATCCCCGATATTTCGTGGTATGACGTCGATATCGCGCCCGATCAACCTGTGAGCGAACGTTTGACCTTAGCATTCCTGTTGAGCGGCAAACACGCGAAGGGTGGCTTGGCAGAAGACGACGACATCTTTGTCGCCATGAACATGCACTGGGAAGATCAGTATTTTCAGCTTCCTCAGTTTTCAGGGAAGCGTTGGTTTGTTTTTGTGAATACCGGCGTGGATGCACCGTATGATATCTGCAAACCGGGTGACGAAGTTCGGCTCGATGATCAGTTCAACTTGATGCTGACGTCACGCTCCGTCGTTGTTCTGCTGGCGCGTGAGGTGGATGAGCCGGATCTCCCGCCTGCCCAATCCGCGCAAACAGATAACCAAACCCGCTCCTCACGCCGCAGTTCCAAATAGCAATCGGCTTCCCTTTACTCAATGTTGAGTAATGAGTAAAGGGAAGCATAAACACTGCAGCGCTAAATTTGTGGTAAATCCGCCATTGCCGCCGCGATTTCTTCCTGCGGGTATTCGTAATCGCTCAAGCGACCACCCAGATAAGCCTCGTAAGCCGCCATATCGAAATGCCCATGACCGCACAGGTTGAACAGGATCACCCGTTTTTCGCCTGCTTCTTTTGCCGCCAGCGCTTCGCGGATGGCTCCAGCGATCGCGTGTGAAGGTTCCGGCGCGGGAACAATACCTTCGGCGCGGAGGAACTGCATCGCCGCGCTGAAAGTTTCCATCTGCGGAATGGCGATCGCGTCGATCAAATTCTGATCGTACAACTCACAAATGATGCTGCCCATCCCGTGATAACGCAGCCCGCCCGCGTGCATCGGCGGCGGAACAAAATTGCGACCGAGTGTATGCATCTTCACCAGCGGAGCCATTCCCGCCGTATCACCGAAATCATACGCATAAACGCCGCGAGTCAGGCTTGGGCAAGCAGTCGGCTCGACTGCGACAAATCGAGTTTGTTTGCCGTTGACAAGATTTTCACGCACAAAAGGCAGCGCGATTCCCGCGAAGTTGCTTCCACCCCCCACACAGCCGACGATTACATCCGGATACTCGCCTGCTGCTTCAAGCTGGCGAATCGCTTCTTCGCCAATGACCGTTTGATGCGTCAGCACATGATTCAGTACCGAACCGAGCGCGTATTTATACTTCCCGCCGCTCGTTGCCGCCGCTTCAACCGCTTCACTGATCGCAATCCCCAACGATCCGGTGCTGTCCGGATGCTGTTCCAGAATCGTGCGCCCTGCTTGCGTATTCATGCTGGGGCTTGGATACACCGTCGAGCCGAACGACTGCATGATCACGCGGCGGTAAGGCTTCTGTTCAAAGCTAACCTTGACCATATATACAACGCACTCCAGCCCGAAGAACTGGCATGCGATCGAAAGCGCAGTTCCCCACTGACCCGCGCCCGTCTCGGTAGTTAGCCCCGAAACACCTTCGATTTTGTTGTAGTACGCCTGAGGCACAGCCGTATTCAGCTTGTGACTGCCGCTCGGTGATACACCTTCATATTTGTAATAAATGTGTGCCGGGGTATCGAGCGCCTTTTCCAAACGCCGGGCGCGCAAAAGCGGCGTTGGTCGCCACAGCTTATAGATTTCGCGCACTTCATCAGGGATCGGGATGTAACGCTCAGTGCTGACCTCCTGCCCGATCAGCGCCATCGGGAACAGCGGCGCGAGATCGTCTGGTCCAACAGGCTGATGCGTTCCGGGGTGAAGGACCGGCGGGAGTGGGCGCGGGAGGTCGGCTTGGATGTTGTACCACGCGCTTGGAAGTTCAGTTTGTGACAAATCAAAGCGGGTAATCGAATCGTTCATGAAAAGCTCCAGAGGCAAAGACTACCCAGTTGAGTATACGATTTTCAAAACATCTGGCAAAACGAAAGAAATAACGCCGCCGGATGAAGAAATTATCAAATCTGTTGTGTCTCAGTTTTGAAACTTCGGTATACTGAGAAATGAACCGAAGAAATCTTGACTCTAGAGCCAATACGGAGAAGATCATGAAGGGAGAACTTGACGAGATCGATCGTTCAATTCTGATTGCGCTTCAGCAGGATGGAGCCATCAGCAATGCCGAACTCGCCAGACGCATCTCGTTATCACCGCCTGCCGTGCATGCGCGGATCAAGCGGTTGGAAGAATTGGGGTACATCCAGCAGTATGTCGCGGTGCTGAACCGGGAGAAATTGGGGTACGACATGCTGTGTTTGGTCGGCGTCACACTTCAACTTCATCAACCAGAACATATCGATCGCTTCCATGAAGAAGTGCGCCGCATGCCAGAAGTGATGGAATGTCACTTTTTGACGGGTGACTTTGATTATCTGCTCAAAGTCGTGGTACGCAATCGCAAGGAACTTGAACGCTTCCTCATGGATCGGTTGACGCGCATACCCGGTGTTTCGCGGGTATCCACCAGCCTTGTCTTGGGGGAAATTAAATATTCGCTTTCTTTACCATTGGATCAAGCGGAATGATTACGCTGAGTTCAGAAATCACCTATCTCAAGCGGTCAGTCATGCGCGATTTACTCGCGCTGGCGACTGCCCCCGGAATTGTCTCCTTGGCGGGTGGATTACCCGCCACCGAATTCCTCCCCGTTGCCGAATACACCCAATGTCTCAACACAGTCCTTCAGCGCGAAGGCGCGCGTATGCTCCAATACAGTCCGCAGCACCCCGCGCTGCGCGGCTGGATCGCGGAGTATATGCGCGGTCGCGGCGTGGACTGTGAACCCGACCATGTTTTTATCACCAACGGCGCGCAGCAGGGGTTATCCATCCTCTCGCGCCTGCTCCTTGATCCCGGCGCTCCGGTTGTGATCGAAGCAGCAACCTTCACCGGAATCCAGCAGGTGACAGCGGGGCGCGGTGGGCGCGTGATCACCATCCCGACCAACCTCACGAATGGCGCGGATACCGAAGCACTCGAAGCCGCGTTCAAAGAACATCGCCCCCGGTTTGCGGTCATCATCCCTGATTTCCATAATCCGCTCGGTGTCAGCCTCTCGATCAAGAAGCGCCGCCGCATTGCCGACCTTGCCGCCAAATATGAGATTCCCGTCATCGAAGATGACCCGTATTCGCCGCTGCGTTTTGAAGGCGATCCCCTCCCGCCGATCAAGGCATTTGATCACAGCGGGCATGTGTTCTATATCGGCTCATTCTCAAAGATGCTTGCCCCGTCAGTGCGCCTCGGCTGGATTGTCGCCCCGCCCGCATTGATCCCGAAAATTACCGTCATTCGAGAATCAATCGATCTCGAATCATCCATCCTAACGCAAAGCGCCGTCTATGAATTCCTGTCACAAGGACTGCTCACGCCGCATCTGGAACGCCTGAACCGTGTCAATCATGATCGCCGTGACGTGCTGCTTGATGCGCTCAAGACCAATTTCGGCAGCGCGGCGCAGTGGACAATCCCCGAAGGCGGCTTATTCGTCTGGCTCACATTACCCGACTGTGTGGATACGTGGAGCGCATTCCAAAAAGCGCTCGATAACCATGTGATCTACATTCCCGGCGCGGCATTCGCGCATGATGGCGGTTACTGCAACGCGATGCGGTTGAATTTCAGCAGTGCTTCTCCCGAAAATATCCGGTTGGCAGTCGAACGGCTGGCATCCGTATTCGTGCCGCTCATGGCGGTGGAGTCAAATTAGGTTGGACGAAAGGATTTTGGAAATGGTGGATACCCTTATCCCCGCTCGCCCGATGACCGAAGAAGCCGATTTTTTGCAGATCAAAGCCATCGATCACATTCATCTGTACGTGGGGAATGCGAAACAGGCAATGTATTTTTGGTGGAAGGGCTTCGGTTTCAAACCCGTCGCTTATTCCGGTCTTGAAACAGGCAATCGTCAATTCGCGTCTTATGTGCTGGAAAGCGGCAAGATTCGCCTCGTCGTGTCGGCGGCATACTCCCCTACTCACGAGATCGCCGCGCACCATCTCCTGCACGGTGACGGCGTGAAAATCGTTGCGCTGGCAGTCGATGATGTGGAACAGGCATACCGCGCCACCACCGAGCGCGGCGCGCAGTCGGCATGGAAACCGCGTGAAGAATCCGACGACTTTGGCACGTTCCGCACATCTGCGATTTACACCTACGGCGAAACGCTTCACGTCTTTGTTGATCGTTCAGCCTATCGCGGCGTATTCATGCCCGGTTACAAACCGCTCGATATGTCCGCCGATCCTGCTGGATTAGTCGCCGTCGATCACATCGTCGGCAATGTGCAGCTTGGCAAGATGAATCACTGGGTCGATTTCTATCACCGTGTGATGGGCTTCCGTCAGCTTCTCCACTTTGATGATCAAGACATCAGCACCGAATATTCCGCGCTCATGTCAAAAGTCATGCAGAACGGCAATGGGCGCGTCAAACTGCCCATCAACGAACCCGCCGACGGCAAGCGCAAGAGCCAGATCGAAGAATATCTCGATTACTATTTTACCCCCGGCGTGCAGCATCTCGCGCTGCAAACAGGGGATATTCTCAAGACCGTGCGTGAACTCAAGGCGCGCGGCATCGAATTCCTCCGCGTTCCCGACGAGTATTACGACATCCTGCCGGATCGCGTTGGGCATATCAACGAAGACATGGCGCAAATCCGCGAACTCGGCATCCTCGTGGATCGGGACGACGAAGGTTATCTCCTGCAAATCTTCTCCCGACCGCTTCAAGATCGCCCGACAATGTTCATCGAGGTGATCGAGCGGCACGGCAGTCAAGGCTTTGGCAAGGGAAATTTCAAGGCGCTGTTTGAGGCGATCGAACTGGAACAGGAACGCCGGGGGAATCTATAACGATGGCGCGTCTGCCGCTTCCCCCTGTAACCAGTCTGCGCGATTTTTACGCCTTCGAAGCCCATGTCAAGACGGCGAACGAGAATCGCGGGCGCACCGTTCCCCCGGAGTGGTACGAACTGCCAGCGTTCTATTTCTCCAATACGAGCGCGATTTACGGGGATGGCGATACCATCCCCTATCCATCCTACACAAACGCGCTCGATTATGAGTTGGAGATCGCCGCTGTGATCGGCACGGGCGGGATCAACATCGCGCCGCAAAACGCCGAAGCGCATATTCTCGGTTTCACCATCTTCAACGATTGGTCAGCGCGGGATATTCAAGCGCGCGAAATGCGCGTCGGGTTAGGACCCGCCAAAGGGAAAGATTTCGCATCATCCCTGCTTTCGACCGTGACCACATTAGACGAACTTGCCGATCGCAAAACCGATCGTCCCGCTGTGTTTGATCTGGTCATGACTGCCCGTGTCAACGGAATCGAGCGTTCACGCGGGAACATGCGCGATCTTTATTACGCGTTTGGCGACCTGATCGCCCACGCCTCGCTTGATGTACCACTCCGCCCCGGGGATGTGATCGGCTCCGGCACGGTCGGAACAGGATGCCTGCTTGAACTCACAAAAGGCTTGGGTCCGTGGCTTCAACCGGGCGACGTGGTCGAACTAGAGATCGAGCGCTTGGGCATTCTCCGCAACACGATTGGAGCAAAACCAAAAACAGCGGAATAAGTAGGAGTTTATGGAATGTACTACCACAAATTAGGATCTATTCCGCACAAACGCCACACTCAATTTCGCAAACCCGATGGCGGACTCTACCGTGAAGAAGTCATGGGGCTGGAAGGCTTCTCCGGCATTCAGTCGTTGTTATATCATCACTTTTTACCGCCGCGTGTGCTGCATGTCGAAGACTGCGGCGCGGCACTCCCCCAATATGTCGATTTCGGCGCGCTCCGTCATCGCGCCTTCAAAACACAGCCGATTCCCGTGGGCGGTGATGCCGTATCGGCGCGGCGCGTGCTCATGGGCAATAACGATGTTACGCTCGGCACAGCGCGCCCCACGCGCTCAATGGATTACTTCTATCGCAATGCTCAGGCATACGAAGTCTGGTTCGTCCATGAGGGGAACGGAACGCTCAAATCCCAGTTCGGGAATCTGCCCTACGAACCCGGTGATTACATCGTGATTCCCTACGGCACAACATGGCAAATCACCCTTGATACCCCCGAAGCGCGCTTTTTCGTGATCGAAGCACCCTCGCAGATCGCGCCGCCGAAACGCTACCTCAACAAAGTCGGTCAGCTTCTCGAACACGCGCCCTACTGTGAGCGCGATATTCGCGTACCGCAAGAACTCGAAACGCATACCGAACGCGGCGAATTTGAAGTCCGGGTGAAAGCGCGTGATCGGATCACCCGCCATGTGCTCGATCATCACCCGTTGGACGTCGTTGGATGGGATGGTTATCTCTATCCGTGGATTTTTAATGTGCGCGACTTTGAGCCGATCACCGGACGCATTCACCAACCGCCGCCCGTACACCAAACATTTGAGGGCTGGAATTTCGTCGTCTGCTCGTTTGTGCCGCGTCTGTTCGATTATCACCCGGAAGCCATTCCCGCGCCCTACAACCATTCCAACGTGAACAGCGATGAAGTCTTGTACTACTGCGATGGCAATTTCATGTCGCGCAAAGGCATCGAGAAATACGATATCACCCTGCATCCGAGCGGACTTCCGCACGGACCGCAGCCCGGTGCAGCCGAAGGATCAATCGGCGTGAAAGCAACCGAAGAACTCGCCGTAATGGTGGACACGTTTAACCCGCTCCGCTTGACCGCCGACGCGCTCGAATGGGAAAAACCGGAATACATGGCTTCATGGCTTGCAGGAAACGGAGAATAGTCTCACATGGAACTCACGCCGTCAGCCGTCGCGTGGCAGTCGGTCTATAAGATCATGATTGGCTCAATCGTCCCGCGCCCGATCGGGTGGATTTCGACCGTGAATGCACAGGGAAAGCGTAATCTCGCGCCGTTCTCGTTCTTCACGGCAGCAGGGGCGAATCCGCCGCATGTTCTATTCTGTCCAATGGTGCGATCAGGCGATGGCGCGCAAAAAGATACGCTGCGTTATGTGCGCGAAACAGGTGAATTCGTCGTCAATATCGTCACTGAACCGCTGGCGGAACTGATGAACCTGACCAGCGGCGAATATCCCGATAATGTCGATGAATTCGATCTAGCCGGACTGACGGCGGCTCCTTCGTTGACGGTCAAACCGCCGCGTGTCGCCGAAAGCCCGATCCATTACGAATGCAAACTCGTGCAAATCATTGACTTAAGCACTGAACCGGGTGGGGGGAGTGTCGTGATCGGGCGGGTCGAACATATCCATGTCGATGACGCATACCTGATCGGCGCGGACAAAGTGGATATCACCCGCTTACAGGCGATCGGACGTCTTGCCGGAAGCAGTTATACGCGCGTCAATGACATGTTCGATCTCGAACGCCCGAAAGTCACCTAATCAAGAACAGGAGTCCCACTTATGAAAACGCGCCGCCCTTTTGTCAATTTTACGGAAGAAGCGCATGAGACATGGCGCATCATGCACCAACGTCAATGGCAGAACGCGCAGCGGTACGGATCGCGTCTCTGGTTAGAGGGTGTCTCAAAACTAAACATCACGCCGCAGGGCGTCCCCGATTTCAGCATTATGGATGGCGTGCTGTTCGATCTCGTCGGCTGGAATCTAGTCAGCACCGATATTCAATACTCGAATGATCAAGATTGGTTTGTTGCGATGGCGGCGAAAGAATTCTTAATCACCGAGTATATCCGTGAGCGCCGCGATATGGATTACACGCCGCTCCCCGATATTTTTCACGATGCCTTCGGGCATCTGCCCTTTATGGCAGATCAAACATTTGCGGATTACTGTCAGCGCTTCGGGCAAACGGCGCTGGCACATTCCGAGCATGATCGATACTCGATCAAAACCATGTGGTGGTACACCGCTGAATTCGGGTTAATCCGCGAAAACGGTGAACTAAAAGCCCTCGGTGCGGGCTTGCTTTCCTCAAAAGCTGAACTGGAACGCGCTTTTAACGGCTTGGTCGAACTCATCCCCTTTGAGATCGACCATTTTGAGACAGTCGCCGCCAGCCCGCACGAATATCACAAGCAGTTTTTCGTCCTCGATTCGATCGACCAGCTTTACGAAGCACTCGATCGCTGGCAAAAGACGCATCCAATTCCCGAAATGACTTGATCCATCGACTCACAGGCGCGGAGAATACGAATATGTCTCCGCGCCCGTGAGTCTAGAGCGTTCCCTCTGCACCGTCGGTGACGGATTCTTTCTGCGGTTCGATGATTTCATCGCGCGGTTTTGGCGCTTGAGCGTTCAACAGCTCCCGAATCATCGCATAGGCGATCAGAATAACGCCCA
>CALBRY010000463.1 GCA_937927665.1 uncultured Chloroflexota bacterium | reverse complement strand
ATTGCAAAGCTCCCCATGGCGCTGCGGACTATCCGCAGCAGAAGCCCTAGCGAGCCGCACTTGGTTCCAAGATACAAACTCCTCCCCGCAAAACGGCGGGATATGACCGATGGTCGTGAACTGCGGTGAATCCACAAGAAGCCGCGTCGGAAAGACCTCTGAACACGGGCTGAGGCATCGAAAGAGATGCCGACGGCAAGTCACGTTCGGGCCACAACCGGTCATCATAGAGGAGCTTATACAGGTTCAATTTCCGCATCGTCTCGTGCAAGAGGCGGCGCGTTTTTTATTTCTCGACCTGAGCGCACTTCATTGGAGGTGCTTATGCACATTCAAACTTCAACGCATGTCATGATCGCGGGCAGCCGCTATGCGACCCGTGAAATGCTCGACTACGCACGGCGCGTCGTTCAACGGGCGCACGCAAAAGGCTGCATCGTTCTCGTCGGTGACAATCCGAAAGGTGTGGATATGGCAGTCGTGCAGGAATGCCGCCGTCTGAAGGCAAAGGTGATTGTCGCCGGAATCGCCAACTTTCCGCGTAATTTCGGCTGCAAGCACGGCACCTACATCAAGGTCACACGCGACTTGTACCGTAGCGCGGGCGGCGATCTGCTTGGCGGCTACACTGCCCGCGACCGCTGGATGGTCGATACCTGTCAACGTGCGATTTTCGTGTGGAATGGCGACAGCCCCGGCACGAAAAACGGATACGACTACGCAGTGCAGCGCGGCAAAGAGGCGCATCTGATCAACTTTGATCGGGAACCAAAACCTTATGGCTGACGGACACATCATCGCAATTGATACCTACGGATCGCAGCGCGTGACTGCAGCGCAGACAGGCAAGGTCGTGAGCGCCTACAAAATGGGCTACACCAGCGCGGTATCCGCCGTCCTCCTTGCATTGTACGGGAAGAATGCCCGCGATGTATCGCCTAAACAGGCATCGTACCGCTACGTCCAAATCGATGGTGAGGTTGTGGTGCGGCACGGTCATATCCTGCTTACGCTCACGGCAGACGAGTTGACCAAGGCGGAACAGATCACACGTCAGAGTTATCGCGCTGGCGTGTTCCTGTGGCGGGACAAAAAGTGGTGGACGTTTCCTGACAGCAGCCACGCCAATTACACCGAACCCGGCTATCGCACCGCTCCGACCTTCGATCCGACGAGCTTTCGTCCACCGTCACCCTCGACTGGCGAACGGGAGACGACGATCACGGGCATCATCGCTGACAAGAGCCAGCGCAGCCCGGAAGAAAAGCCGTGGTGGTGGTTATCGGGCGAGACGTATCCGCACCGCGACTTGCTCAAGCGCTCCGGCGCACGGTTTAGCTCTCGCCGGAAACAGTGGTATTTCATTGGCACCGAGTTGCCTACCGCGATCCGGGCGTTGGTCACGAGCGAATCGCAATCTGAGACCGATGAGTCGGAAGCAGAATCCGAACTACCGCTCATGGCGATTTTCGGCGGACGGATCACGGGCAAAGAGCACGCCTCTAACGGCGACATCATCTTGCGCGGCGCTAACGGGGTTTTCGCAACCCACACGACTTGGCTCAACCGAAAAGATCAACCCGAAACGGTGTGGGAATTCGACCTGCCATCTCAAGATCGCATTGGCAACCCCCTGCCAGCGATCCAGAATTCCCTTCAAATGAATAGCGCCACGTATTCCCTCTACACTAGGAAATGGCACTTTGAGCAGGCGGACAAAGTGGCGGCGTTAGATGCACTGGCGGCAAACCTGTCATTCAACGACGATCCCTGCACGGTTGATGAAGCGGCACGTATTCTTGGGATGCAGGTCAAGGATGTGGTGCCGAGTGAGCCAACGTTGCGTTTGTTTGAGTTTGACGAGATCGCTTACGCCCGTCACGAACTGGAAACAGCAGACGGCGAGGCAATCCCGACAGGAACACGCGGGAAAGTCGTTCGGCTGTACAACCATAATACAAAGCACGGCTGGAGTTATGATGTCGATTTTGAAAACATCGGCGTGTGCTGGTGTTTTGAGCGCGAACTCACGCCACATGAGCCGATCCCCGGCATTAAGATTGTGCGCGGCGCGGTTGTGCCGCCGGGCGCAGCACTTCCGCCGACGGATGCGGAGATCAAGCGCGACCTCCTGGCATACCTGGCATACGGTGAACTGCCAGCGCTTATGGTGATCACACCACCACTCGTTGATGATGAACCTCAAAATAATACTGTGGATGAATCCTCCATCTCGCCCGACGATGAGCAGACGCCCACCATTCGCGTCATCAAACCCGCGCCGATGCCGCAAGAGGGTGAGCCGCTTGACACAATCCAGACGGCGATCCGCGATGTGAAAACGGAAAATATCCCCGTTGTTCCCGCAGCGCATCCTTCAAATGGGCGTATGACGCCTATCGAGCAGGCATACGTCGGAGAGCTGACGGGCAGCATCACCGGACAGGTGTTTTGTTTCGGCTTCGCGGTGCATGAGGGGATCGCCGTATTCATCAATATGGCAGGTCCGCGTATGGGGGTAGAAGCGATCCGGGCAAAGCTCTCGAAGGGGGAACAGATCTCGGTCGTGCCGCCGGATGCACCTGCCATCGAGTTGACCGCCGGGGAGGGCAATTCGGGTATGTATCACCCGTATTTGCACTATCTTCCCGAAGCACGGTTCGCCTCGCTACTGCTCGTCCATGATTGGGCGGTCACGCCCCTGTATGGCGGGAAAGCGACGACGTTCATCTTTCGCACCAGCGATATGCAGGCAACCGCCAAACTCAAACATCACATCACGCAGTTGGTGAACATTCCGATCTTTGATATCTGGTCGTCGTACCTGTACGAGGCGGGACAGAAAGCGATGCTCGTCCGCAAGGCACGCTCTGCGGGCGGGATCGATTTGCTCAGCGTCGATCTGGATATTGATGCGTGGACGCGGCTGATCACGGGAGGATTGGAACAGCAAATTATCGCTTTGCCCGTAACTGCGAAATGAAATGAGATTCCAGTGTAACTGCGAAAAAACCAGGGGTGATTTGTGTTCAAAAACACACACTTTGAACCTGTCGCTTTTTTCGCGTTTAGACGAGAAATCACCATGTTTTTCAGGGTTACCCTGGAAAAACAATGCTCAGTATTGCTGTTTTGGGGCAGATGAAATCCCAATATGCCTGTTTCATTTCGGAGTTACAAAATAAGCGACAGAGATTCTCTACCTGCCAAAGTAGATTGCTGCCCATCAAAGTCTAGCCAGTTCATTGACCTTCCAGTTCCCTTTCATGTAGCGTGACAAAGTTTCTGCGTAACCCTGAGCGAGCAACTCAGGGTTTATGACACAGTTTTTGCGCTAAACATCTCTAAGCACTCGCAAAAACTGCTTCCCTCATTTGAACTCAACTTGCCAGCAAACTTCAACGGATTTCCGCAAGATTTGTGTCATTTGGCGCAGAAATTGTGTCACCATACGGTAGGGCGTCAAAGTAATTGCACCAAAAACTGCGTCCTCACGGGAAGCAGTTTCACAGTTACTGCTCTGAAATTTGCAGAGTTCCTGCGCTCAACATTTATTGGTGTCAAAGTAATTGCACCAAACCTCTCTAAGTGCAGTAAGCATTTTCTCCCCTCACTTGAACTCGACTCCGAGCTGATTTCAGAGGGTTTCCGCAAAAACTGTGACACTAGGCGCAGGTAATCTGACGCTCGGTTCAACAAATTTGAAAACCTACACCCCGCCTCACGGGGGATTTTTGATTCTAGGAGAAAGCTCATGGCACGTGCCGAATCGAAGATAATCATGGGCTATTTGCCCATTGAGGAGCGCCATTACCCTGCGCTCCTTTCGTTAGTGTCACCCGCGACACCCGCCGTGCGGCTGCTCGATCCGTTCGCCGGAGACGGCGCGTTCCTCGAAGCGGCGGCGAAAGCGTGGAATCTGACCCCCTATGCCAACGAGCTTGACGGCGACCGTGCGGCAGCGTGCATTACTCGCTTCGGTGCAACACAAGCGGTGCGCTGCGATGTCGAGCGGTTGGTTGCCTCGAACAATGCTTTCGGTGCTGCTTGGCTGAACCCACCCTACGATCACGATGCGGGCGCATCGGGCAGCAAGCGGGTTGAATTCCGCTATCTGCGCCATGCGTGGAAGTGGGTGCAAGAGGGTGGACTCGCATTTTGGTGCATATATCGCCAGCACATCACACCCGAAGCGGCAGCCTTCCTCGCCAAGCACAGTCGTAGTGTCGACGTGTGGGCACTGCCGGGGAAGCATCTCGGCGAGTACAGTCAGATGGTTGTCGCCGCGATTAAGGGCATTCCCGCCGATCCGAAGACGCTCTACGAACAAATCATCCGTGAGCGCGACGATCCGCGTCCGCTCGTCATCCAACCCGAACCGATCTATCGCCTGCCTGCACCGCGCCCAGTCGGGCGCTTCGTTTTTGCGCCCGATATGCTCGATGAAATCGCGGGACTGCGCCTGATCGAGGAAAACGGCGCGTGGAAGACCAACGGCTTTCAAGCGTTGCTGGAAATCCCGCCCCCGTCCGCTGAGATCGAACCGGTGGTCGCACCGCGTCCCGGTCATCTGGCGCTGGTGTTGGCGGCAGGCGTCGCCGATGGCGCGGTCATCGAGACAGAGACGTATGGACGGGTGGCGCTGCGCGGCAAGACGCGCCACGTCGAGCAAATCGCCCGTATCGAGATCGAAGCTGATCCCAATGATCCTGAACGACAGGTCAAGAAGACCACGATTCGCCTCAAACCGACGACCACACTCACGCTGTTGGGCAGCAATGGTACGACCGTCGAGATGGAAGGCGATGAAGCGCTGCTCGGTTTCATCACTGCCAACAAGCGGGCGCTGGCGGGCTACCTCAACCGCCGCTTTCAGCCGATGTATCGCTTCGACTTCGACGGCATCGGGCGCTGGCTTGACCGGATCAAGCTCAAGGGTAAATACCCGCTCTACACGGCGCAGAAGCATGTGATCGCCGCTATCACGTGCGGGCTGCGCTCCCGTGACAGCCTGCTGCTCTGTGGCATGATGGGGACGGGGAAAACGGCGATGGGAGGCACTGCCGCGATTGCCATTGCCGCGCACATCGTCAAGGGGATGCAAAGTGCCATGCGTCCTGATCAGGTGGTCCTGGTTGTCGCCCCACCCCACCTAATCGAAAAGTGGAAGCGGGAACTGTACAGCATCCACCCAAACATTCATGTGGAACGTCTCGACCGCCATGAAGATGTCAAGGCGTTCATGCAGCGGGCGGAGACGCTCGGCGCGGATGTTGCCAAGATCGGCTTGATCAAGCGCGACATGACGAAACTTGGCGCAGGACACGAACCAGCGGTGATATGGCGAAAAGAAGCAGTCGCGCTATGGCGGCATCATGCGCCGACGCCGGACGGCTACGAAACGGGGCAGCGTATCCGACGGGAGCGCGTACCGAAGTGTCCGAACTGCGGTTGCACGGTGATGCAAGAGAAGAAAGGCGTGAGTGTCCCCGCGACGGAAAGCTGGCTCAAGAGCGGTTTGCGGCAGTGTGCGATCTGTCGCACTCCCCTGTGGCAGGAAGCGCGGGATCGCGGGTCGCAGCCGAAACCGGGTGAAAAATATCCGACGAAGAATCCACGCTACCGGATTGACCAGTACCTCAAACAACTGTATCCCGACCGGGTATATTTGCTCCTGTGGGATGAAATCCACGAGGCCCAGCACGGCGACACGGGGAACGGGCAAGCCTTCACCCGAATGGCGGGCATGGCACACAAGGTGCTGGCAATGACCGGGACACCCTTCAATGGGCGGTCGTCGTCGATCTTCAATCTGGAGTACGCCATTAATCCGCGTGTGCGTACACGCTACAACTGGGGTGGCGCGCCGCGAGTGAGTCGCAAGACGCGTGGCGATCACGGCTTTCAGGACGTGATCGAGGAGAATAGCAAACAGCGCGGACGTGCCGAGTCCCGCTGGGTCAGTGAAATGGGGGTGCGCGAGCAAGTCGTCGAGGAGCGTCCAAGTTACGACCGCGAAACGGGCGCGTACACCGGGACATCCACGTATGAACGCCCCTATGAAGAGGCGCCCGGAATTTCGCCGCTGCTGGTCGCGGAAGTGCTGGATCACGCGATCTTCTTTTCATTGGGCGATCTTGGAAAAGCCTTACCGCACTATGAGGAGATCGCGCTACCCGTCGAACTCGACGCGGATGTGTATGCCGAATACGACCGCACCCGCCAACGGCTCAAGGACTACCTCATCGCCCGGCGCTGGGAGGGCGATACGACTTTCCGCGGGGCGTATTTGCAGTGGTCGATGGGGTGGGTGAACGCGCCGTTCCGTCCCTATGAAGTCATCCACAACCTGAAGCACCCGATCAGCGGGGAGAAGCAGCCCTACACCGTCGCGTCGATTCCCTCCTACGGTGACGACCGCATTTTCGCCAAAGAGCAGGCGCTCATCGATCTCGTCAAGGCAGAACTCGCCGATGGACGTCCGTGTGTGGTCTACTTTCGCCAGACCGCTACCAGAGATATACAGCCGCGCATGGAAGCGCTGTTACGCCAACATATCTCTGAGGCAAAACCGTTTATCCTCAAAAACACGGTCGAAGCGGAACGCCGCGAAAAGGTGATCGAGAGCGCAGTCGAGCAGGGATGCAATGTCTTGATCTGCAACCCGGAGTTGACCAAGACGGGGCTTGACCTCATCTTTGCACCCACGATCATCTTTTTCGAGATCACCTTCAACCTCTCGACAATGATGCAGGCAGCAGCACGCTCGTACCGTCTCAACCAGACGCACGCCCACTGCAAGGTCTACTACCTATTTGCAGAGGGGACGATGGAGCAGACCGCCGTGCAGTTGATGAGCCGTAAGCAGCGTGCCGCCAAGTTGTTGACCGGTGACATCGGTTTGACGGGGTTGGATGCACTCACCGAAGGGGATGGTGGGTTTGAGCAAGCGTTGCTCGATGCCATCGGACGGGATGACACGCTGCTCGACCCGACCGAACTGTTCAAGGCAGACGCTAAATCCGGTGAGATCGACGCTGAAGACGCCGCCTATTGGAACGTCGAAGGTGAGACTGTCGCAGTGGATGAACCGCTGGTTGACGAAACTGACCCACTCATCATAGTGGCGCTCGAACTGGGCGGCACAGTCACGCCGATCCACAAAGTGGTGAAAGCGGATAGCTCGGTCAACGTTGAACCGCCAGCACGCCCCGTCAATACAGTGATGGCTTATCTCGAAACCGTTCACCTGATTGCGGATCACGCGGCGTGGCAGCGGTTGCGAGCGGAACTGCTGTTGATGCTCAACGTTGGCACCCCGACACAGATCAGTACATGGCTGACCGAACATCGCGTCGTCTTTCCGGGCTGCGAAGCAGAAGTCGCAGTAAAGATCGTCGCGCTGGTTGCAAGTAACAGTGACACTGAGTCGCAAAAACCAGAACCACCGCACCCCGTCGTCGTGCCAAAGCGTAAGCGCGAACCGGAGCGTCAGCAAAACTCGTTTCCCCGCCGTGAACCGGTCTACGAAGAAGCGCTCACCCAACAGTTGGCGTTGTTCTGATGACATGCGCGACGAACGCCACGCCTTCTTTGCGGCACTGCTCGCTCGCTGCCATGCATTTTCCCACGCCGACCTCACGCTCACCGCCATTCACCCCGATGGGAAACATCCTACGCCCTCGCGTCATATTCGAATTGACGACGCGGCTGCACTGCATGAGGCACTCGCACAGCTCGACGCGGCGAATGAAATGGGTTGGGGCGCATACGTCGCGGTCGGGCTGCGTCGTCCCGGTTTGACCCGCTGGAAACGCGGCGGTGCAGCCGAGGTGGTCGCGCTGCCCGCGTTGTTCGTCGATGTCGATGATCCGTCATCGGAAGCCCTAGCACGATTGCAATGCGCTCAACTCAAGCCATCGTGCATCGTCTCAAGTGGCGGTGGCTATCATGCCTACTGGTGGCTGGAAGAACCGACCACTGACCTCGAGACCGCGCGACGATTGCTACGCGGATTAGCGACTGCACTGCACGGAGATTCGCTCAGCGTTGCTCAGAGCTTGCGCGTTCTCTCGACTATAAACACCAAACCCCAGCGTCATCAGGCGCTGTGTCATCTCATCGACCTGAATGAGCGGCGGTACTCACTGACCGATTTTGCACCCCTTCTTCCCGTGTCTCAGTCATCCAAACGGACAGAATACCCGCGATCCGTCACATCTGCCGTGCCGTATACCCCCAACGCCGATTTGGTTATGCGAGTCACCGCTGAACTCATCCGCCGAGGTTGCAAACCGCGTGGGGAATGGCTCAACGGTGCCTGTCCGTTTCCCGAACGCCACAGGAACGCCGACCAACACGCGAGCTTCGGCTTCAATATGCGCAGCGCATACGGCTTTTGCCATGTGTGCGGCACGCTGCTGCTCAAAGACTTGTGCGCCGCGTTGAATGTTCGCCCGTCCGATCACAACGGTATGACACGAAAGGAGGTGATGCCCAGTTCGCTATCGCAGTTTTCAAGTCGAATTATCACCCGTTGATTCTACGAAAGGAATAGGTCATGCCCAAGAAGCCCACTCAAAAGCCACCAACGGTCATCACGCTCACACTGCCCGAAAACGAGGATGCTACGCACAGCGGCACGCTGCTCGTCCAACGTGGCGATCTCGCCCGACTGCATCAGTTCACCTACACCCGCATTGCTGATTTGAGCGAGATCATCGCTGAAGCGCTCATTGCTTTCGCCGCCGTCGAAGCCGATCCGCCTGTCATCCCCGAAGCGCCACCGCCCAAGCCGCAGCTAACGAAGAAAGTGGCAGTACCCACGCCATCCGCCGAACCGACGGTCGATGTTCCGCGCAAGAAAGGGAAGAAGGCGATCAAGATCAGCCACCTCAAGATCGTTGGCGGGGAGACGGATGCCGCCGCCTATCGTCAAGCGGTGCTGCTGGCAGGCAAGCTCATTGACGGCAAGTTGTGGGACGGCGAAAGCCCGATCCGCATCGACGACGTATATGCGCTGGCGAAAAAGATGAAGCATCTGACCGAGCGCGATCTGTCCTTGTTCACGCTGCAAGACTTCGTGCAGGTGGGGACGCTCGAACCGGGTGATACGCCGGAGGAGACGGCGGGCGAACCGGATGTGTTTGATGAAGTCGATGAGGACAGCGAACCGCTGACGCTCACGCCGCCGCGCAAAACCCCGATCTCCGCCAACGGACACCACAACGGTGCCTCCGACCAGACCGCGCTGCTCTAGTTCACCTATTCCAAGTAAAGGACACTTGAATCATGACCGACCAAAATGTTACCCAACCGACCCGCGTGTTCAAGATCGGCGCGACGCGCATTGTCGAAGACCCGTCCATGTCCGGCTCGACCAACGAGCAGGTGCGTGACCTGCTCAAGACGAGCTACCCAGAAATTGCCAACGCGACCCTGCGTGAGCGTGAGGAGAACGGGATGCGTGTCGTCGAATTCTTGCCTCAGCCTGGACGCAAAGGCTAGCGGCGATGTTCGGTTCTCCGCTCGGTGTAACTTGAAGCATAAAATGTCCGTTTGGACAAGTTATGGTTTCACCCGCCCTCTAATAGCTGCCGAGCGGAGAATGACATCCTCTGCTCGGCTGTTGTTCCCGTCGCATACCCAAGACGCCTCTAAACGCTGGGACGCTTTATGCTTCAAAATTCACAACTTTGGACAGGATATGCTTCAGGAAGCATGACTCAAAGTCCGCAAAACCACTCCAATATCACCCGATTCGGACAGGATATGCTTCAAGATGAGGACATTTTATGGCTCAAGTCACACTCGGATTAGACGATCTGCGCGCCTGTCTTGCATCCATCGCGCCGGTCGAATTGAAGGGGATGGGGCTGCTGCGGGAGCAGCCTCATCTCATCGCTGGTTCGTCTCGCATCCCCCGCCCGCAATTGGTGGAAGCCGTGACGGAAATTGTCGCCTATACCGGGCGTTGTACGGCGGCAGCACGTCAATTGGCGAACCTTACGCCTATTCCCCTGCTGTCCGCGACCCTTCTGGAGTTTGGCATATGAACCCATTGACTGAGATGTACGAGCAACTTGCCGTCTCACTCACCGCCGATCCGCTGCTCCTGTTGGCATCCGCAGTCGCCGCCTTCGATCCGTTCTGGGCGGACTTTGACGAGGCAGACATCGACTACGACACCGATCCCCTCACTATCGCCTTGCAAGTCACACGCGGCGCGTTCCCCGATATCTACGCGGAAGCCGTCGAGCGACTGCGGGCAGATGCGCCGTATGCAGAGATGGATCGGCTGCTCTGCAAGGCAATCTCAGCCAAAGGCATCCCACTCGACGACCTCGACACGATTGGGTGGGGTGTGCCGATGACTGCTGTGGGCGTTGATCTTGAAGACCCAGAATTCTATGCCGTCCATACCGATCTCCTGCCTGTTCTTGCGCCGTTCGGCATCGACCTGCCCGAAGGTGAAACCTACAGCGTCGATTTGCCGGAGTGCATCCATAAAATCGGCTGTGCTATCGCTGCCAGCTTGCATGAGCAGACTGACCCGGCACTGCGGCAGGTCGGTTGGTTGTTCGGCTGGCTGTTTAGCTGTACGGGGAATTCGCTCGTCGATTACAGCGATGAAGCCCTTGCTGAGATTCCGCCGCTCTCGTGGTCAGCCGACGACATCGCTTTCGCAGTCGAACTGATCGAAGAAGC
>CALBRY010000462.1 GCA_937927665.1 uncultured Chloroflexota bacterium | reverse complement strand
TCGGTTTCGGTTTCTTCCCGGCGCGCTTTGCGAGCTTCCCGAACCAGTCGAATTTGTTCGGCTTCGCGGCGCAGTTGTTCGTGATGTGCTTGCATACGATCGATGTTCATTTCGTGTTCGTTAACGAACATGGTGTTCCCTTTCCTGACTTGCACTACTTTGGTGATATCCGCTTTGAACAAGCGTTCGCTTGTCCCCTTCTCTATATGTCAGTTAGGACGTCTTTCGTACCAGTCTCAGTGTGGGAGTTCCGGTAAGATCAGCCCCTTGACTTTGAATTTCCGCCACCGTTTGCTGCGCGGTGTAGATCAGGTCGTTTAGCAGTCCAAGCAGTTCCGCTTTGCTCAACCCGGTCTGAGCAAGCGCCCCGGCGCTCGCCGCTTCGTGGATCTCATCCAGCGCGTTCAACAGTCCTTCTAGACGCTCATCGAGCGCCTCATCCGCGCGGTCGTCATGGCGCATTTCGTTCACGACCAAGCGAACTGTCGGGGTATGGGTGAGGTGGTATGTCGGTCCCATTATCATCCTCATCGAGGGTCTAGCTCAAACAGGCAAACAAAAAGGGCGTGAGCTACTGGTACGCTCACGCCCTTTTTCAGGGAACCGTTTGGTTAGAGGGTTCGTGTCACGCTTTTTGTCGCGTTCGTGACACACCTCTCTCGTGATTCTGTACCAACCAATCGAAGGCGGCTTCGTCGCCAAGGCTTTCCGGCTGCAGATTCCACAGCACTTCCGACGCGACTCTACCCCGAACAACATCACCATACGGATCGAACGTCATATGAGACGTAGACGGCGCTGCACCCAATCCGCCCATCACACCATAAACAGGCGCGATGCGGCTGGAGCGAGGCAGAATCTGCCCATCGATCCGCGAATGAATTGGCAAATTGCTAGGGTTGGGGCGCGTGGTCGCGCAGAGCGTCAGCCGATACATGTCTAAGCCTCTCGCTCTACAACTGTGTTGTCCAGCATCGCCAGAATGCTTTCGCCCGTGATAAACACTCGCCGCATCCCGTTGGGTTTTGAGACGCGTAAGTGTCCGTTTTTCACGAGCCGCTTCAGGGTGCTAAGACTGATGCCAAGCGCCTCGGCAGCCTCTTGCCGGCTGTACACCGCCCCGGCTTCAATTATTGGTCTGAGAGTCGTTTGCATCATTCGGACAATCCTTTCCCACACTAGGCTAGACAATATCACGGGTTTTGAAACGTGTCAAGCGTCAGCAGCAGGGGTTAACTATTCTTAACGGTTGGAGGGGGTCAGCGATGGGTCAACGATGCCCGTATTACCCCTGATGGAGCCGCAGCTTGATCCCCAGCCACACACCCGCGAATACGGCAAACGCGAATACCCACCCGGAGATCGCGAATGCCGAAATGCCGGATAACAGTGTTCCTACCGTGCAGCCCAACGCCAGCATAGCTCCCCACCCCATGAGGATGCCGCCTAAGAGCGCAGTTGTTCCATTCCGTAAGGTGAGCGTTGATAGCTGGAAGCGGTTTGCCAGCAGTACCACCGCGAATGAGCCAAGAACCAAGCCGCCAATCAACCAGCCGTTATCCGTGATTGTTTGCACAATTTGGGGAGTGCATCCGGCAAATGTATCTAATCCATTCAAGCGGTCAAAAAGCAGACCGGTGTTATCAAGCACGGTGCGGCTAAAACTTCCCAACTGCGACGTCACACCAAGCGGCTCGATGCGAAAGTAGGCAAACGTACCAATGATGCCGACAAGACCGCCCGTGACCAACGGATTCCACCGCTGGTGGATCACGCGATCCCAGATACCCCGCAGTGTGATCGCTTCTTCCTGCCGGGCAGGGAGTTTCGGCAAATACTTGAGAAGAAATACCGCGATCACGCTCAATACGGTAAGGTGAATAATCAACGATCCGCCGTAGCCAAACGTCGCGGGCAGCCAGGCTTCAGGCGCTCCCGACAACGTGCCAAGATAGACGCTCTGCCATGTGAAAAATCCGAGTCCGAAGCCGAGCAGCGCTCCGAACAATGCAATCGGGGCGCGGACGTATCCCTCTCCCAAGCGATACAAATGCCCACTGATGCACGCGCCGGAAAGCGCCATGCCGATCCCGAACGCTGCGCCTGCTGCAACCAGTACCCAACTGACCGGACCAATATGCGCGCCGGGGGGAAGTCTGCCTGTGAAAGTATTGGGGAGAAAAGCGCCGAAGACGATCGCGTATCCAATCCCGCCAACCGCCAGCGCCGTAAGCACAGCGAATAAGCCGCTGCTGTTGCGGAATTCGATAAAGTCACGCAGGATGCAGAAAAAACAAAAACGCCCGCGCTGAAAGAGAATCCCCAGCGCCGCGCCAATGAGCAGCGAAAGCGAGGCTTTTGACCCTTGTTCGGGAACATCATGCAGCACATATGCACCCGCGACCAACCCGATCAGGATCACCAATCCCGCTGCTGCCGTGATCTGTTGACGTGAAAGGGGGGCAGCCCCATTTGCGGAACTGCCCCCCACTGCTGTTTGTGCCATAAACTACTGACCACCCCACACTGTACCGGCGGGATTCTCGATCGGAACCCCAACACTGTTCCCGTACTCCGTCCAGGAACCGTCGTACAGCGCCACTTCATAGCCAAGAACTTCATGCAGAACGAACCACGTCAGCGCGGCGCGTTCACCAATGCGGCAGTACGTGACCAGCGGCGTGCTGCCGTCGATGCCCAAACCTGCGTACAACGCGCGCAGTTCATCAACAGATTTGAATGTGCCGTCTTCGCGGACATTCTGTCCCCATGGAACGTTGATCGCGCCGGGGATATGTCCCGCGCGCACCGAAAGTTCTTGCACACCTTCCGGCGCAAAGATTTCGCCGTTGTATTCTGCCGCTCCGCGAATATCGACCAATGTGCCGGGAACTTCACCTTCGACAACCGCCAGCACTTCCGGAAGCAGTGCGCGCAAATCCGCGTTCGCTTCCGCAAACGTGACATTACCCGTTTCGTAAGCCGCGACATCGGTCGAGAGTGCGCGTCCGTCCGCTTCCCATTTTACGCGTCCACCGTCGAGCAGTTGAACATTTTCAAATCCGTACAGGTTGAAAATCCATGCGCCCCACGCGGCAAACCAATTGTTGTTATCGCCGTAGATCACGACAGTCGTATCGCTGTTGATCCCTGCAGCCTGCGCCAGTTCAGTAAAGCGTTCGAGCGAAACAACATCACGGCTCACCGTATCGACAAAATCGGTATGCCATACGAAATTGACTGCGCCGGGGATGTGACCGCGTTCAAATACGCCGGGGATAACGCTCACTTCGATTACGCGGACTTGTGGATTTTCAAGGTTTTGTTCCAGCCAATCGGCAGTGACAAGTGCTTCTGACACCGTATCTTGTGCGGAAACAGCGGCGGTTGCGAAAATGCTGATCAGCGCGACCAGCAGAACAATCAGACGTGCTTTCATGGATTACGATCTCCTGACATATGATTTAAGGTCAACTTGCGCTCATAGATGTTGATGGGTTCCGAAATTAGGGTGAACACATTCGGCGACAACAACACGCGTTCATTTGCCGCAGCTCCTCTCCGGATAATCAAACGAAAACGCCCCGGCGAATGAGCGCTGGGGCGTAAGATGTGTTCTGTCACACAAAAGAAAACGCCCCGGCGATCAACCGGGGCGTGTCGTTAGCAGCAAGAAATCAAGATTCTAGCAGCGCAAACCCCGGCAGGTGTTTCGACACATACAACACATCGAACAGGGTTTGGCAAACAGGTAGGACATCCGAGCTTCATCCTTAGAATCTGATTTCACAGAGCATATTTAGTTTTGATGACTTTGTCAATAGACTAACTCATCAAACCGGCTTTCGAAGCGATCAAGACCTTTCATCCATGTTAATGAGTCCGATCAGCCTGCAAAAAAGTAGTAAAGAATGCTTATTGCCACATGAATCAGCCGTACAGTGTAATATAAACCTTAATTCGAGCAGTTGGTACGGGGGAAATATGAAAAAGGGTTGGGCAAGCCTCGTTCTTGTGTTGATCTTCGTCGCAATCATTGCGCCGGGTCTTTCGGTCAGCGCCGCGCCGGGTGAGCAGTACCGCCGCTGGATCAACGATAAAAACGCAAGCTGTACGACAGGTTCAGGGGTGGTGTATGCCAACCTGAATAATCAGAATGTGGAATTTAACGGGCTGTCTGCCGATGCCCAGTTCACTATCAATTACATTCGCAACGGCGTGCTTAGTGTCGACGGTCCTTACACCGTTGAACAAATCAGCGGAACGCATAACTACGGTGCATTCGGGGATAGCTTCCCCTCCTACCCATTCACGTTCGAGTTCCGCCTCGATACGATCATCAGCGGCGTGGTTGTGTATCAAAGCAGCATCATCATCAACTGCACAGGCGATATGCCCGCTACCCCCGCGACGATCATCAATACTATCCCGCCGATGTCACAGGGGCGCGTGTGGGTTCCCGATAAAACCTATACCTGCGAACCGAACGGCGGCGGCGTAGCCGTAATAATCAGCAATCAAAACACTGATGTCCTCAACCTGACGGCGGGCGTGGATGAGTTTACGCTCAACTACATCCGAAACGGGGTGACTTCGACCAACGGACCTTACCCGGTTGAATCGAACGGGCGCCATAATTACGGCTCTTTCATGGATAGTTTCCCGTCCTACCCATTCACCTTTGAGTTCCGCATTGATACTTATGTGGGCGGCGTGCTCGTCTTCCAGAGCAGCTTGATCGCCACCTGTACGGCGGATGCCAGCGGGTTAACACCGACCATCATCAACGGCTTACCGGGAAGCGGCAGCACCACCACGGGCAGTTTATGCCCATCCGGCGCGCCGAGCAGCACATCGGTACAAGGGCGCATGTTGGAAACCGTGCAAGCGCTGTATGCGGCTGATCCGGCGGCAGTCACCAACGTAACAATACCTGTCGGAACGGCGTGGTGGATCACCAGCGCGAGTAACGGCTATTACCGTTTGTGGATTTCGTGCTTCGGCTCTCAGGTTTGGGTTCCGGCATCGTCGATGGGACCGAATTACGAAACGGGCGGCGCGCCCCTCCCGAATTCCGGCGCGTAATGATCCACTTTTTAGGGCAAACGCAAACGCGCTAAGTTGCATCTGCAAGTTGAGTCTCTATGCGTTATGCTTTTTCCGTTCTCTTGGTTTTGATGCGTTTGCCCTGAGTGCCTTTTGGACAGGGGTTGACAGCGCGCAAAATCGATCGGCATAATGGACATAAGGCAAGCAGCGGAGATAAGTACGCGGGCTAACGCCGTTCACAGGGAGCGCGCATCGTAGATTGAGAATGTGCGCGGACGCCGCCGCCGAAATTCACTCCACTCGTGAGCAAAGGCTCACAGGCTGATAGGTGAGGAATCGGATGTTGATCCGGTTTGTGTAGTCTATCCGCACCGTCGGGCGTCATCGACGTAGAATGAAGCGGCGCTGAATTCGGTCATTATCGGAACAGCGCAAGCAGGGTGGTAACGCGGGAGCATCAACGCTCTCGTCCCTGATTGATCATCGATCATCATGGGACGAGGGCGTTTTTTATTTGCAATAAGGGGACAAGATGGGAATGGAACTCGAATCGGTCTACAGCGCGGCGCTGGCAGAACTGGAAAGCGTCACCACATCGGATGGGATGCGCGATTGGGAGATCAAATTTCTGGGTAAAAGCGGCGCACTCACGCAGCTTTTGCGCGGCGTTGGGCAAATTCCGAAAGAAGAACGGGCAGCATTCGGCAAGCGGGCGAATGAGATCAAAGAGGCGTTGACCGCCGCATTTGAAGCACGCGCCGAACTCGTGAAGGGGCAGGAACTCGCGCAAGACCTCGAAGCGGGCGAAATTGATGTCACCCTGCCCGGACGCCCCCGCCCGATGGGTGGACTGCACCCCAGCACGCAGACTTTGCGCCAATTCTATGATATCTGGGCGGAGATGGGCTTTCAGGTGTACCGCTCACGCGATGTCGAAACCGACGATATGAACTTCACTTACTTGAACATGCCGCCCGATCATCCGGCGCGTGATATGCAGGACACGTTCTACACGACCACGCCCAACGTGATCCTTCGCACACACACATCACCGGGGCAAATTCGGGCGATGCGCGAACTGGGCGACGGCGGCACGAAGCCGATCCGGATCATTCTGCCGGGGATGTGCTATCGCTACGAGCAGATCACCGCCCGAAGCGAAATTCAATTTCATCAGGTCGAAGGGCTGGCGGTTGGGCGCAATATCCGCATGAGCGATCTAAAAGGCACAATCGCGGAGTATGCGCGTAAGTTCTTTGGCGAAAATGCGAAAGTCCGTTTCCGCGCTTCCTACTTCCCATTCACCGAGCCAAGTATGGAAGTCGATGTTGAGTGTTTCTTGTGCGGCGGCGAAGGCTGCAATGTGTGTAAGCATTCGGGCTGGTTAGAAATCGCCGGATCGGGCATGGTTCACCCGACGGTGCTGGAAAACGGCGGCTATGATCCGCGTGAATGGAGCGGGTTCGCGTTCGGCATGGGTCCCGAACGGATCACGATGCTCAAGCACGGCATCCGCGATATTCGCTACTTCTGGGGAAACGATCTGCGCTTTTTGGAGCAGTTCTAGATCGCACAACCGCGTAAGGGTGAAACGCCATGATCGATCGATTAAAGACCGTTCGACATCGCCTCTTGAGTACGGGAGAGGGGCGGTTGCTGATCGCCGCCGTGACGACACTGCTCACCGGCACGATCTTCTATGCCCGTGTCGAAGGCTGGAGCGTGATCGACTCGTTGTATTTTTGCGTCGTCACGCTGACCACAATCGGCTACGGCGATCTTCACCCGACACGTGATCTATCCAAGCTGTTCACGATTGGGTATATCGTGACCGGGTTGGGCTTGCTCGCCGCGCTGATCAATCTGGTCGGTGAGCGGCGGACGGCTTCAGCGCGCCGCAAAGCCGCGCAGTTTGCAGAAACTACCCGCGCATCACAAGAGCGTGAGGATGCGCGCACCTCTTCAATTGATGGAGAATAAGCACTCATGAAAATTCCGTTATCGTGGCTGCGGGAATTCGTCGAAATCGACATCCCGCCGGAACTCCTCGCGGAAAAACTCACGGCGGCAGGGTTGGAAGTCGCCAAAATTACGTATCTCGGTGTGCCGCAAACCCGCGTTGAGGGTCTGCGTTACCCGAATTCGGATCATCTCGTTTGGGATCGCTCAAAACTGCTGCTCGGCGCGATCCGCGAAGTGAAACCGCACCCGAACGCCGATCGGCTCGTCTTGGCGATGGTCGATTACGGCGCGGCAGAAGTCGAACAATGCGTGACCGGCGCGCCGAATCTATTTGAGTTCAAAGGGCAAACGCTCGAAAAGCCGCTGTACACAATTATCGCGCTCGAAGGTGCGGAAGTCTGGGACGGTCACAGCGACGAACCGAAGCGCATGGTTCTAAAGGAAAAGCCGCTGCGCGGCATCCCGAACCGGAGCATGGTCTGTTCGGAAAAAGAACTCGGCATGAGCGAAAGCCATGACGGGATCATTTTGATGCGCCAAGACCCCGGTTTCGCGCCCGGAACACCCGCTCAAGATGTCTTGGGCGATGTGATCTTCGAAATCGAACTCACACCCAATCTGGCGCGCTGTTACAGCGTGTTCGGGGTTGCGCGCGAAATCGCCGCCCTGCTCGATAAGCCGCTGCGCGCCCCCGATTATAACGTTCAGGAAAGCGGCGCTCCGGTTGCAGGAACAATCGAGATCACGATCACCGATTCGCGCTTGAATCCGCGTTTCACCGCGATGCTGTTACGCGGCACAACCATCCAGCCTTCCCCCGAATGGCTTCAGCGGCGGCTCGAAGCCGTCGGTCAGCGCCCGATCAACAACATCGTGGACGTGACCAACTATGTTATGTTCGAGATGGGTCAGCCGCTCCACGCCTTCGATTATGATCGCTTGGTCGCACATGCGAACGGCAAAACGCCGCACCTGACCACCCGCCTTGCCCGCCCCGGCGAAACCCTCAAGACGCTCGACGGCTCAGTGCGCGAACTCACGCCGAAGGACATCATCATCACCGACAACAGCGATACGCCGATCAGTTTGGCGGCGGTGATGGGCGGCTTCGATACCGAAATCAGCGACGACACGACAAATGTGCTGTTGGAGGCGGCGAACTGGGAATTCATCAGCATTCGCCGCACGACGCACGCACATAAGCTGTTCAGCGAAGCCGGGACGCGCTTCTCTCGCGGTGTGCATCCCTCACAGGCGATGCTCGGCGTGCGGCGCGGAATCGAACTCATGCGGCAAACAGGCGGCGGCGCGGTCGCATCAGGCGTGATCGATGTGTACCCCGAACCCGCTCCAGCAATTCAGATCGATCTGCCCGAATCAGAAATCCGCCGCATCATGGGCATGGATTTCAGCGCGAAAGACGCGGCAGGACTGCTCAAACGGGCGGCATTTGAGGTCAACGTGAAAGGCGATGTGCTGCATGTGACCGTCCCCGATTACCGGATGGACATCGGGACAGGCGTGGTCGGTCAAGCGGACTTGATCGAGGAAATCGCCCGCATCAACGGCTTTGAGCATATCCCCGTCACGATCATCACCGACGAGATGCCGCCGCAGCGCCCGAACCCGCATTTGACGCAAGAAGAAAAGACGCGCGATCTGCTCACTCAGTTGGGTTTCCGCGAACAAATCAGCTATCGACTGACGACACCCGAAACCGAAGCGATGCTCGTTCCCCCCGGTGCGGCGTCATCGTTCCCGAATGTCGACTACGTCCGGCTGGCAAACCCGATCACGCTCGATAAAACGGCACTGCGTCACACGCTGCTTGGGAGCTTGCTCACCAACGCAATCGAAAACGGGCGATATACCAATCGCCAGCAGGTTTTCGAGATCGGTAGTGTTTACCTGCCGCGTGAGGGCGAAATCCTGCCCGATGAACCGCGCCGCTTGGGGCTGTTGATCACCGGAGCGCGGCATATTGGCGGCGGTTGGATGGGCGACGATACGGATGCAGTCGTTGATTTCTTCGACCTGAAAGGCGCAGTTGAGCATCTGCTTGCGGGGCTGCATGTCGAAGGGGCACGTTTCACACGCGCCGCGCATACCAGTTTCCATCCCGGACGCTCGGCGGCGCTGGTGATCGACGGCGCGAATGCTGGCACATTCGGCGAACTTCACCCGTTGGTCGCCCGTGCGATTGGCTGGGAAGGCGCTCCGCTCATTCTGGGTGAACTCGATCTCGATGCGATCCTGAACGCGGCGCGTCCGCTGTTCCGGCTAACGCCGCTCCCCGTAACGCCGCCTGTGCTGCAAGATATCGCGCTGGTTGTCAATGACACGGTCGCAGCAGAAGAAGTCGAACGGGTGATCCGCACGGCGGGCGGCGATCTGCTCAAGCAGGTGCGTCTGTTCGATGTCTATACGGGCGATCAAATTCCGGCGGGTCACAAGAGTCTCGCCTACGCCCTAACCTATCAAACCGACGAACGCACGCTGACCGATAAAGAAGTCGCCAGCGTCCACGCAAAGATCGTCAAAGCGACAGAGCGCGAACTCGGCGCGAAGCTCCGCGCTTAAAGAAGCGCAAAAACGCGAGGGCGCAAAGACGCAGACTTCTCCTTGCGTCTTTGCGCCTTTGCGTTGTGTAGTTGAATCGTTACCCCACCCGCCGCGCCAATTCGATCAGCGCGACAGCTAACCCCGGATCAGATGCCGCGAGCGATGCTCCGCGTCCTTCACCGCTGACGGTATAAAACTCAACCTGATTCGGCGCGGACTGCACCAATTGATCGGCAACAGAGAAGGTCACATCATCGATAGCGGCAGCGATCAGCAGCGGACGCGGTAAATAGCTCGGCAGATAGCCCACGCTGAGCGCATCAAACGGGCTGATCAACGCCAGCGCGTCGCACAGCAGATCGCCCGCACACGCAACTAAGGCGAGATCGGCGGATTCTTCGGCGGCGATCACGGCGATTCGGGCAGGATCGACTACGGGCGAGTTAGCAATCCCCTGAATCATGACGATCGCATCACCGAGCGGCGCACCTTCACGCTGATCCATCGACAGCACAACAAAGCCCTGCCCCACAAGCTGAAGCGGCAGATCGCCCCACGCCGCACGGTTGGGTGCGATCAGCAGCACGCCGGGGACACGTTCGAGAGAAGTCGAGGTATAGAGATCGCCTGTGAGCAGTGTCCCATCCCCCGCCGTCAAATTGATCGACTGAACGCCAAGATTGCTCTCAAGAACAAGCGGCGGCAGTTCGGCATCACGCGGGAGCGCCATCACCGTTGGATCGCTCACACCGGGGTTACTTGATTCCAGTGTGGGCATATCCGGGTAAAAGATGGCGGTCGATGCGAGGGTGGGACCGGAAAGCGTACGCGTAGGAATCGGAGTCGGAATTTCGTTATCGCACGCCGAAAGTAGGCACATAACCAGCGCCATCCAGAGACGACGCTTAAAAGTGTTTTGCATCACACCGCCGTGAGTATCATCCGGGGCATTCCGTCGCCAAAAGGCACACGGTCAAAATCGCCGTACACTTCTTCAAGCGTAAAGCCCGCTGCACTGAGAAGCAGTCGCATCTCTGGCAGGAAGAAATAGCGGATCACCACTGGAATCACCGTGCGGTGAATCAGCCCATCCGCGTCGATTTCGTCATACAGCCATGTCACGTTCATCAATTGTTCAGCGCGATCCAAACGGCTGATCGACTGCTGCATGACCAGATGCCCGGTTTCGAGGTCAAGAAACGAGCGTTCCAGCGTGATCGCTTCGGTATCCGGCGCGGCGAAGGCTTCACCCGCGTTCGGCAGATCAACAAGCAGGCGACCACCCGGCGCAACCCATTGACGGGCGCGCTTAAGCAAACTGAGCTGACGCTCCGGCGTATGAAAGTGCATGAACGTGTTGTAGGGGATGATCACCAGCTTGAACTGCTCATCAAGCGGCACTTTGAGCGCGTCCCCATGCAGATAATTGAGGCGCGGCGCGAGATACAGCATCGCATCCCGCTTGTTCAGCGCCCGTTCGATCATGTTCTGCTCGGCTTCGATTCCGGTCATCATGTGACCTTCTTGCGCCAAGTGCATCATCACACGCCCGGTTCCCGCACCGATGATCAGGATCGGGTCGCCGGATTCTTCCGCAATTTCACTGTACAAATCGAGATCGTCCGTCTTATCGGCGTGTTCCGAGTCATAGTAACGGGCGAGCGTCGCGTAAAAGCTCATGTCGAATTCCCTTTGGAGCGATCAAGAAAGGCGCGGGTTGCGGCGCGGCGGGCTTCTCCTGCCCACAGCGGCGGAAACAGCGAACGTTCATAATCGAAGGCGCTGTCGGCGGGCGGCAGTCCCGCACGCAGCAGCGCTTTCATGGAAGCGGTGACTGCCGGATCGAGTTCAGCGATCGCACTCGCAGCCGCCATCGCCGCGCTGAATGCCTCCCCTTGCGGCGCGATCGGGCGCATGACGATTTGCTGAAGATCAGGATCATCGGCGGTGAGCGTCCGCGATGTGAGCAGAATATCCATCGCGCGTGAATAGCCCATCAGCCGCAGAAGCCGCTGACCGCCGCCCCAACCGGGGATCACGCCGCGTTTGGCATGCACAAATCCCATGCGAACGCTGGCATCGACAACGCGCAAATCGCACGCGATAGCAAGCTCCGCACCGCCGCCGAGCGCGTAGCCGTTAATGGCGGCGATCACGGGGATGGGAAGCTGTTCGAGCGTCATCAACGCATTACCCATCAGCGCGATCATCGCCGCGCCGTTTTCGGCAGTCGGATGCTGATCCATTTCCGCCAGATCAGCGCCCGCACAAAAGGCTTGATCTCCCGCTCCGGTGACGATGAGGGCGCGCAGACGGGTATCCGCGCTGACGACTTCGACCGCACCAGCGAAAGCACGCATAGACTTGAGATCAAGAGCATTGCGCGAATCAGGGCGGTTGATGGTGATAACCGCGACCCCGCTCGCGTGGACGTCGAGTTGAAGTGTGTCGATCATAAGGGCGATTCTAGCGCAGTTGGCGGAAAGCAGATAGTCACAAAAGCCCTGCATCGTTTATCGTTCGTAGAGCATAACGCATAGGCGGGACGTTTGCACAAACGGCGGCGGCTCTGATAGAATGCGCCACGTTGAATATGCAGTTTCAAAAGGCGACAATGCGACGGATACACTTCCTCATCGCTTTAACATTCCTCACGCTTTCGCTCGTCAGCGGCGCATCCGCGCAAGCTGGCGGGATCGATGTCACCACGATTGAACGTGCCAATTTTAGAAGCGGACCCGGTACTGATTGGCGCGTTCTCGCAACGCTCAATGCAGGAACGGCGGTGCGTCTGGATGGCAAAGCGCCTTCGGGTGATTTCTGGGTGCGCGGCATCATCGCTGATGGCACTGTCGGCTGGCTCGGCGCAACCGCGACCACGCTCACACCGGATCAACTTGCCGCCCTTCCGGGCGTTTGGACGGATACCCCGTTCACACTGCCTCCGCCGGATGGTGCGCCGATTGCTCCTCCGGGAGGTGATCCCGGTCAACCACCGGGTGAAGCACCCGCCGATGCTGCTCCTACGGAAGCCCCGCCTGCCCCGGTCGTCAACGTCCCGCCGACACGCGGATTCGCGTATGGGGGTCATGTGGCGGATTGGAGCGCGTATGCTTCGGAGCAGATGACCCGCGCCGGAATGACATGGGTCAAGCGTCAAGTCCGTTACTCGCAGGGGCAAGACCCCGGCACGATCGCGGGTTGGATCAATGACGCACATGCACGCGGATTCCGTATCCTGCTTGGCGTAGTCGGCTCTCCCGGCGCGCTGTATCAAGACGGCTATTTCGATCAATTCGCGGGCTTTGTCGGCGGATTGGCGGCGCTCGGCGCGGATGCGATCGAAGTTTGGAACGAAATGAACATCGACCGCGAGTGGACTGCCGGACAGATCGACCCGGCAAGCTACACCCAACTTCTCGCCCGGTCGTATAACGCGATCAAAGCGGCAAACCCCAACACGATGGTGATCAGCGGCGCGCCCGCCCCGACCGGATTCTTCGGCGGATGCAGCGGCGCGGGCTGTGACGATAACCTGTACGTGCGGGGAATGTATCAAGCAGGTGCGGCGAATTATATGGACTGCCTCGGTGTCCACTATAACGAAGGCATTCTGCCGCCGAGCGCGACCAGCGGCGATCCACGCGGATCAAGCTCCCACTATACGCGCTATTTCCAGCCAATGATGACCACCTATCGTCAGGCGTTTAATAACTCGCGCCCGCTTTGTTTCACCGAATTAGGCTACCTGACGCCGGAAGGCTACCCGCCTCTGCCGGGCGGATTCGCATGGGCGGGTGAAGTCACCGTCGCCCAACAAGCGGCATGGCTTGATTCAGCAGTATCGATCGCGGCGAGAACGGGTTATGTTCGCCTGTTGATCGTGTGGAATATCGATTTCACCACCTATGACAGCGATCCACAGGCAGGCTTTGCCATCATCCGTCCGGGCGGCGCATGTCCTGCCTGTGATGCGCTTGGAAGCTAGGACTTGCCATTATGAGCAATCGCTCACAGGTTGAAGAAGTTGATTCACCGAACGAATTTGATACTGCTCCGGTCACAGCGCTGGATACGAGTGAAATTCAGCCCGTTAGGGCGCGGAGTGGGTTAGGATGCTGGATCACCGGCTTATTTACGCTGGTGACAGTAGCGGCGCTGGTTGCGGTCGGGCTGCTGCTGCCCCCGTTTGACTTACTCGATCGCATGTTAGGCACGCAGTACGTCATGTTTGGCGACTCGTCGTATGCGGCGGCGGCGGATGGGATCACCGTACAGGCTGATCCCGCCGATGCGGGCGTAGAATTTGGCGTTGCGCTTGCCCGCATCCCGATGAGTCAATTCCTCGCGTCGGATACGAGCGCGGGCGATTGGGTCGCGGAAGCATTCGCCGCACAGCCGCCGAATCTGGCGCTGCAAAGCGATGTATACACGATCGATACGACCGGAAACGCCCCCGCGCGCTTGACGATTCAGCTTGATCTGCCCTCGACGCTGGTCAGTGCCGATGTGTTGGATATTTACGCATGGGATGCCGAGCGCGCCATCTGGGAATTTATCCCGGCGCACGAAAGCACAAACGGCACGCTTGTCGCCTTTGTCGATGCGATTCCTGAACATGTCGCGCTGTTTCAAGCCGCGCCTGTCGATCAGCCGCGTGTTGTCGCGGCAGTAGACGTAACACAGGTCTTGACCGCGCCTGTTGCCGATCTTTCAACGATTGTCGCCCCGGCGGGATTACAACCCACGACAGAAGGCACACTCGCGGGAAGTCTTGCCCCCGGCTTTGAACTGAACGCGGGTTATCTCGTTATGCCCGCCATCCGCAACTTTCTTGATCCCCGCGCCATCGACCCCGATACGGTTGTTACGATCTTGAACAGCCGCATTTTGCGGAGTCAGCACGCGGCGCAGATCGCCGCATTTGCGGCAAGCGGTTACGACGGCGTGATCATCGATTACCGTGATCTGCCAACCGAAGCACGCGAGAATTTCAGCTTATTCATCACCGAGCTTGGCAGATTGACGGATCAATCAGGCGCGCAGTTAGGCGTCGTCGTTCCGTCGGCGTCGGTTGAGGCGGGCGCATGGTGGACAGGCGCTTACGACTGGCGCGCAATCGGCGCGGCGGCGGATTTTGTGCAGATTAATTTGCCTGTCGATCCGCTGGCGTACACCGAAGGCGCGGATCGATTGGTCGAAGCGATGCTCCGCTACGCGGTCGGCGAAATCGAACGCAGCAAGCTCTTGATGGGCTTATCCGTGCAGAGCATCCGGCAGGATGGCGAGACATTTACGGCGATTTCGTTTGATCAGGCGCTTTCGGCGCTTGGCGATGTCACCATCGAAGCATCAATGAGCAGTACAGGCACGGTCGATCCCGGCGAACAGATCACCGCGTCGTTAGATGGCTACCGCGCCGCGACGGGCAGCGATCCCGCGACGGGTCAGCAGTTCATCGATTATCTGGATTCGAACAACATCACCGTATCGCGCATGTGGTTGATGACTCCCGATGCGCTCCGCTACCGCACAGACCGGGGAGCGCGCTTTATGATCGGCGGCGCGGCATTTGAAGATTTGCTCACGCCGGGCATCGCCGATGGTATTTACGAAGCGATCCAGCAGTATAAGCTCGGTGTCCCGGCACAGCAGGGACCGCGCGAATTAGCGCTGCGGTGGACGATCAGCGGCGCGGATGGCGGAACGCTCGGTGAGGTATTCACCGGGTTAAACGACTCGCTGTTCGCCACGATTGTCGCACCCGATGGCAATTACGCGATTAACGTTGATATTGTCAGTGGTGACGGCGCATCCTCGGATCGCGGCGGCGCGGCGGTTGCCGTGTTCGCACCGACCGCCACGCCGACTCCCCTGCCGACCGCCACTCCGACACCAACACCCGCCCCGACG